>NZ_RCOS01000025.1 GCF_003947435.1 Candidatus Methanodesulfokora washburnensis | reverse complement strand
CCTCAAAACCGAGCGTGAATATGAGGGCAGTTTGCATGCTTCTTGTGTAGAATGAGGCAGTATTTATTCATTATGGAAAGAATGTTTGGAATAGCAAAGTTTTTATTTAACACCATGCCTGCTTTATGCACCAAGGTGATATGATGGCGGAAGGCATAGCTGAGTTGCTTGCTGTTTTGGTTGCCGAAAATGAGAGCTATACATACGTTGATAAGCTTGGATATGCGCCATCAAAAGATCTTGTGCTTTATTACCTGAGAGAAGCCCTGAGAGACTTTCATTCGCTCAAAAACAAGCCTCAGTGGGGTAATCCAAAGGCCTTCGATGAGGCCAAGAGGATAGACATGGAATCGGTGGAGAAGGAGATACAGGGGATAGAGAAAATATCAGGCATGAAGGAGCTGAGAGAAGTAGTCTCCTTGATTACAGCAAAAGCCCTTTCTATAGCCTCTAGGCTTATGGATTAGGGAGGTGTTGTTATGGCAGATCCGTTTATATCGGTTAGGGGAAGGGTTTTGATCAATGTTGAGGCCCTGAATATGACGGAAAGCGTCGGAAACTACGTGAAGCATAGAAGAGTCCCTGTGGTGATGCCTGGAACTTACGCAACCTACTTTGTCCCATCAGTAAGCGGGGAGTCCATAGCTCACGGATATCAACAGGTACTTGCTGAGGAAGCTGCAGAAAAAGGCCTTCCTGTGTGCAAGTTGTGCAGCAAGGGATACTTTCTGAAGAGCACAAACGATGCTGTTTTCAAGGAGTCCTTTGGAATAGATCCACCCGGAAGCGAGAGCGAGTTTGAAAATGCTGTCATAAAGGGATGTGTCGTGGAGGATGTTGGAGGCTTTCTTTACGCTCCGGCAAGAGGAGGAAGGAATGTGAAAAGAACTTCGAATTTCTTCGTTGGTTATATGATACCAACCAAGGAGTCTCTGGAGAGCACTGTGATAGAACCCCAGCTTCACACAAGATACGCACTCGGCACTCCTTTTGTTGAGGAGGGAGGAAGAGCTGGTGGCCAGATGATTTATTATATTGAACTTTCCTCTGCAGCTTACACATTTAGCTTCGATCTTGATACAAAATACCTAGGAAAAGCGACTTTCTCCATGGAGAACGCCGGTAAAACGATTATAAGCGAGGAGGAGAGGAAGAAGAGGATAGGAGTTACTCTAGATGCTCTCTCGAAATTTATGATAGAGATGATGTTCGGAGCAAAGAAGACTAGATTTCTCCCAGTAGTTGAGTGGGAGTCTGCTGCTATAGCAGTAAGCGACGATGTATGGACTGTTCCAAGCCCATTCTCCAAGAACTATATAGAGAGAGCAGAGGAGAAAGCGAAAAAAGTGAATTACAATACTAAACTGTTCAAATACACAGGAGGAACAGGTTTTGAGGATACCATAATGGAGGCAATAATGGAGGCAAAAAGGAGGGCTGGAGTGAGCTGATGAGCGCTTCAGCATTCATAGTGGATGTGGAGTTTGTCTGGGGTTTTCAGACAAGAATAGCAGGTTTATCCAAAACGTCACCCTCTTTCTACTACCCTCCTCCCACCACATTTTTAGGAGCATTGGGTGAATCAATTGCCAGAGGACTAGGAGTGGGAGAATCCGCCGGAAGGGAGATAATAAAGTCACTAAGCAAGGGTTTGTTGGCTTTTGGTACAAGACCCATAAATTGCATTCCTCTAAAGTATGAGGACATAAACAAGATAATAGCTGTGAAAGTAACATCAGGAGTTCTCTATCCCGATCCTAGGAATATAGCCAGCTCATACGACTCGCCAGCCAGAGGAAAGACAGTCATGGTTAGCTTGGACGAGAATTCCCCTACTTTAAGATTTCTTCTGGTGTTCAGAGAAGGTAAAATTGAGTTCAGAGGGAAAATTGTAGAGCTTGATGAGAGCTATTTCTGGAGAATTCACAGGCTGGGTTCAAAGGAAAGCAGAATTTCTGTGATAGATGTGAGAAGAAAGGATGGAATAGATGCGGAAAAGGGAAAGATAATTTCTAAATACAGCTTTCCATCGATAGATGGCGTGCAGCCATTAGAGGAGCTTCAGAGGAGATGGCTTTATGAAATATATATAAATCCTAGAGATATAGAATATGCTGAAAGGGCCAATCCTGTTTTAACGTACATGGAGGGAAGATCTCTGATACCATTCCGAGTCCCTATACTGGTAACAAGAGCTGGAGAACCGGAGTTCATAGTAGAGGTTAGGGATCCTGCTGCATTCTACAGAGTTAATGGGGAAGCTGTGGTGGGGTGGAGAGAATGAGATTGGAGCTGGAGTTGCCTTTGGATTCCACCTTTCTTAGCGGAGTAATCTATGAAGGAATACTCTATATTTTAAATTATGTGTCAGGATCCTCTTTTAACCTCAATAAGGCGGAGTTGCCGGACGACTTTCTCTGCAGGGCTTATGGTAATATGGATAATGAAAGAATAGAAGATATATCAATAGTGCTAACAGGAAATGATAAAATAGATAAATTCTTAGAAAGTTTACAGATTGAGGAAAGACCATCTAAGAAGACTTATAGAGAGCTTTTGAAGCTATTGAAAGAGCAGTGTAAGAATATATCCATCAGCAGAGATAAAATATTGGTTAGAGCTGAGATGAGAGGAAAGAATGTGTTTTTAGATGCTCCGGAGAGAAGCGAGTTAGCGGCACCCCAGCTGTTCAAGGTGGACAGGTACACTGGATTTTCAGCTCTTGAGATGAAAACTACTTCAGAACAGTTAGGTCTCAGAGCTTCTCCTGAGATCATCCTGATAGGTCTTCTGGGGGTGTATTCATCCCACATAACAACGGTCAGGACACCGGATAGCACATACCATTACTTTCTCTTCCTTTCACCAGATGAAACTGCCAGTATACTTGCCTCAGGAGATCGAACTAAGTTAATCAACGTTTATTCAGTAAAGGAGTCTTTAAGAGAACTGCTCTCAGAAACACTTAGAGGCTCTGTTGTAAGCGAGGTAATGATCCTTGAAGCTATGCTGAGCACTAAAATAAGATCTAAGCTTGCGAGCATGAATTTGGATAAGGTGGATTTCAATGTATTTAAGGTATCTCCCGAAGGGATGACTTATAAAATATATGAAACAGTGCCTATCTCTGTATACAGGGATCCCTTGTTCTATGACATTCTCTCTAAACGGGGGATTAAAGCGGATAAACTTTGCGAGAAACTCTATGAGGCTCTATCACCCGGTGATGTGATAATGGATGCATTGAGGTCTTTCAATACAAAAAATAAATATAGCGAGGCCGATGTAGTACTCAGGGGAGTTCTCAGTCTCTACAGGTTCGTATCTCTAGCAGATATGCATGGCCTTTTCGAATTCTTAAGATCACTAGAAGAGGCTTATACAATTCTCAAGGCAGATAAGAGAACTCAAACTAGGGCAGAGAGGTATGCTTATGTACAGAGAGAAATTTCCCACGCCTTCTGAATGGCGGGAAATAGCCATAAGAGATTGTTATGAAGCTATTCGTAATTATAATACTTGGATTACTTTAATGAAAGTGCAGAATGGGGAGATATATAGAGAAGAATTTTGTGAGAAGTACTGTCCTATGTTTCCCTGCAACAAATGTCCAAAAAAAGGAACAGAAGAATGCGATTATTGCGATGCTTCCTGCGAAATAGGAAGCGGAAGCACTACTTGTCTTTTAAGGGTTCCACAACCTTATTCTAGTGATGTATGTTTTCACGCTCAGCAATGCTATGAAAAGCTTTTAAAATTCTTAATTAGCGTTTCTGGAAGAATTCCTCCAAAAGAGCACGATCTAGAAAAACTATTAGGGCTGCTATTAGAGATTCAAGATATGAGCTATAGAGTAATAGATAGGGATATAATTGAATGTATCGATTATTTAAATTTAAGAAATTATAATATAGCAAGATATTGTTTTAAGTTACCATATGAGGAAGTATTCCGCTGTCGAGAATGTGCAGAGAAAGTCCTGCTTAAGTTTTCTCAAGAAACAGATCTTAGGAGGTGAACTGCTTGGCTGATCTGCCTTATTACTTGGATAGAGTTCTCGAAACTTTCCAAGAAAGAGAAGATAGACATTTTCTCAACTTTGCGACACAGAGAGCTGAGAAGAACAGAATTTTAGTCATAGAGGCACCTACTGGCTATGGAAAATCTGCAATTTCCCAGGCAATTGCACTTAAATCGCTAGAAGAGGGGCTAAAATGTGTGGTTACATTCCCTCTTAGAACCCTTCTTGAGGATCAGCTATCCAAGTTTAGGGGGACATTGCGCAAGCTGGGTTTAGATGAAAGAAATGTGGGAACTAGGTACATGCATCATGCAGATTCCAGATATCTGATAAGACCCATTACACTCACCACTGTCGACACCCTTTCCTTAACCCTTTTCGGCATAGCCCCCGAAGATTTTGAGTTTGCCGTTAAACATTATGATGGAACTCTCACTAGGAGTATGGGGCATTATCTCTTTTCCAGAGCAATGGTGCTTTTATCTGATGTAGTACTTGATGAAGTCCATCTTCTATCCGATACTACAAAATCTCTGAACTTTCTGATAGCCCTCATCCGGATAATAGCATCCCATGGGGGGAGGGCTGTTTTCATGTCCGCCACCATACCTAAGGCTCTGGAGAATATTCTGAGAAGAGAAGGAGAAGAAATCGGTCTTCATATTACTAGGTTCTCCGAAAAACCAGATGATAAATTTTTGGAGGAGAGAAGAGGGAAAAAATACGAGGTAAATTTGGAAAAGCTTGAGAACAACAAATTTGAGAGAATTCTAAGCTGGATAAAAGGGGGCAGGAGGGATGGATTTAGAAAATCCCTTGTTGTCTTCAACACAGTTCCCGAAGCCATTGAATTCTACAAAATAGCAAGAGAAAGCCTAGACATGCCGAAAGATAGAATGCTTCTCCTTCACTCTAGGTTCACCGGGGATGACAGGGAAGAAAAAAGAAAGAAAATTGAGGAGCTGAGGCATGATGAAGAGTATTTAATGGTCTCAACTCAGGTTATAGAAGCGGGCGTTGACATATCCTCCAATCTCTTTGTATCAGACCTAGCTCCTGCTTCCTCATTAATTCAGAGGCTTGGGAGATTTCTGAGGTATAAGGAGGAGAAGGAGGGAAGGGTCCATCTCTGGTATGAGGATGAAAAGGGCAAGAAATACAAAGGCATATACGATATGGATCTCTTTAGAAGGACTCTTGGCTTCCTTGAGGGAAATGAAGTTAGATTTCACGATCCAGAAAGCTATCAGCCTCTTTTGGACAGTGTGTACGATGAGGATTCCTTTAATCCAAAGGATAGGGATATAAAAGAATTGATTTTCATACCGACCATTCTGGAAAGTGCTGATCTAGCGGTTAAGACATTTATAGACCTAGAGGGAAGCTTTGTGAGAGATAGTACACTGGTTCCGGTAATTTCCAGCTCTTTATGGCATGAAGATATGCCATTAAGTGAATTAGAGAAATTTCTAGTTCCCATGAGCTTATCCACTGTATATGAGGTGAGACCAAAAGAGATGCTTGTTATAGAGGGGGATAAGATCTCAAAGAAATCCACAGAGGAGCTCTGGCATAGGAAAAAAGAAGATGTATTAAAGTATGTTCTTTCATCTAAATTTGTCACATTTATAGTAGAGGGAGACTACAATGAGGAGCTGGGTCTGGTGATGAGACATGAAAAGGATTTTTAGCTACTATGAGCCTCCCATAGCCGAGTATTTGTCAGAGCATATAAACAGCTGCATTGATCTCCTGAAGAAATTGGAGAGCTCAAGAATAGGAAGAGCAGGCACTTCTCTTAATGAAAAGTTTGTCGATGAAATCAGGTTATCTGTGGTGTTCCATGATCTAGGAAAAGCCTTTTATCAGCGCACACATATGCCCACAGAAAAACCAGTATATTTTACAGGGCATGAGGTGTTTTCGGCTTATATTCTTTCTGAGTTTAGAAAGCTTTATATAAAGGAAAATCTTGATAATCTCACAGATTACGACATATTAAAACCAGCTGTATTCGCTGTTGCATTTCATCATCATCCAATGGACATCGGAAGGAGACTGGAGAAGATAAAGATTGAGTTATATCCTGGTTTTTTGGAGGATCTTCAAAGCGAGCTGCTGTTTCTGAAGAATAACGCACTTTATGGAAAGGAGAGGTCTCTTCTTAACTCTGTCATTATTGAGCTTAAAAATAAGATTGAGAGAGGTTCTATCAAAGTAGAGGACATAAAACAGGAATTTCGGGAGATTTGCAGAGGTTTATACAGCTACATCATCTCGGGGAAGGATAGGGATGTAACTCTGAAAAAGCTATCATATTTGACCTTAGTGTCGCTGGTTAGCGTTGATTATATATCGGCAAGTGAGAGAAGAGGAAAGAAAACGAGGTTCGGTGGCGTTATGGATGATTTCTATGAACTGTATTTGGATATCTAGCTTAACCTTTCTATAGACTATTAGTTTTTAAATTAGAAGAAACTAAATGCATTTTAGAATTCATTAATGAAATATCCCGATCACTGAATAAAATATTTCTTAATCGAATATTTTTTACTTTCAATCCTTTCGAGAAGATATACCAATTGTCCTCAACAGCCTGCTCTTAACAGAAGCTCGCTCCTCAATGATCCCTTCATCAAATAGACGACGTCAAACTCTCGTTATTTTCCCTTTTATCTTGTTATTAACTTGCTTTTTCTACTTTCTTCCATCATAGCAGGAAAAACTATGTTATGGAATTTTTAATGGGAGCTCGATGATATGACCTTTCTCGAACATTTTGGTTTTTCTGAATATGTGAGAAGGGAACCTGAATGAAAGTATATAAATTTTTCCTCGAACATTTTGAGAATTGTTTTTAAGGTTTTTCCTCTGTCATCAGTGTTCGAGAAAGGGATCTGTGGAAAGGATTAAATAGGAGCCCCTCGTCATGAATAGATTGTTAGAGTACACGTCTCAATGCAAAGAGGATTGAAAGGTGTATTCCTTAGCCTTTTCTAACTGTCTGACCACTACGTCTCAATGCAAAGAGGATTGAAAGTTCTCCTCAACACGGCATTCTTCTATGTTGAAGAAGGTCGGTCTCAATGCAAAGAGGATTGAAAGTAAGGGGATAACTCCCTTTTACTGGCTATTTCTCTTATTGTCTCAATGCAAAGAGGATTGAAAGTGGCTATTATCCCCTGAATTAGTGCAACTAATGCAATTAGTCTCAATGCAAAGAGGATTGAAAGATTGTTGAGGAAACACTTCCATTTACCTTGTCAGCTTCGTCTCAATGCAAAGAGGATTGAAAGGTATTGCATTACCGATCATGGAAGGCACATTTTGTATAGTCTCAATGCAAAGAGGATTGAAAGGTTAATGCATATTCTGTAACTTCTGCTACTGCTATCCCCGTCTCAATGCAAAGAGGATTGAAAGTTGAGGTGAAATCCACCTTCGGACTTTTAGGCTCGAAGGGTCTCAATGCAAAGAGGATTGAAAGGCCAGAACCCTCTCGGACACGGAATCCAGCAGGTCTCTCGTCTCAATGCAAAGAGGATTGAAAGTATCACGATACAATGGAAATAGCTAGGATGGTGGGTAGAGTCTCAATGCAAAGAGGATTGAAAGATGTCCTCAATTATCTCCTGCAAAATATCCTCTGGAGCAGTCTCAATGCAAAGAGGATTGAAAGAGCTTTATACCTCTTCTCTATCACCTTCTCTATGTCCCTGGTCTCAATGCAAAGAGGATTGAAAGGAGCAACAGATCCGTGAACATCCCTCTGTTCGCCAACACGTCTCAATGCAAAGAGGATTGAAAGATATACTTTACCGAGATCTATATATTAGGCTCGCCTAAGTCTCAATGCAAAGAGGATTGAAAGTTATGTCCTCAACGCAGGCCGTTATGTTTTCCTTGCACCTCCCGTCTCAATGCAAAGAGGATTGAAAGGTGTCTGCTCTACCCATGCTGCGAATATGTGCTTTTCAGGTCTCAATGCAAAGAGGATTGAAAGCTTGCGGGGACGGGGGGAGTGTGAGAGAGGCATGAGTGAGTCTCAATGCAAAGAGGATTGAAAGAGCAGCTTCTTGTATATCTCATCAGGTAGCCAGATCGTGTCTCAATGCAAAGAGGATTGAAAGACGCCACCGAGTTTGGGCCGCCGGGCTCCACGGGCAGGGTGTCTCAATGCAAAGAGGATTGAAAGTGATGCCCTTCTCTCCGATCTCAACATAACAGCAAATACGTCTCAATGCAAAGAGGATTGAAAGGTCACCTTTTTTCTACCCTCCTTTAGCGCCAAGGCTTTTAGTCTCAATGCAAAGAGGATTGAAAGAGGTGGCAAATCCTCTGAGATCATGGGCGGATGAGTACGTTGAGTCTCAATGCAAAGAGGATTGAAAGCTTACGGATGTTGTGAGGATGATGATAAGGGATATGTTCGTCTCAATGCAAAGAGGATTGAAAGACGAGGGGATCTCCTCCTCAGCTTTTTTCAGCTCTTCTTCGTCTCAATGCAAAGAGGATTGAAAGATAATCCCCCTCCCGACAGGCCCTCAGGATATTCTCCCTGTCTCAATGCAAAGAGGATTGAAAGATAGCTGCAACAAAGGTTTCAGATCTGGATGGATCAGACCGTCTCAATGCAAAGAGGATTGAAAGAAAGTATTTATCTTATGTGCGAGGCAGGACACCAGTTTACAGTCTCAATGCAAAGAGGATTGAAAGTTATGTTCTCCTGCGTTCTTTTCTTAAGAACCTCCTCCGTCTCAATGCAAAGAGGATTGAAAGCTTTCTCTTTATATTCCTGTCTCTGTCAAACAACAATTACGTCTCAATGCAAAGAGGATTGAAAGAGCCTATTTAAACCTTTCTCTCAAAACCATCAAGCTCCGTCTCAATGCAAAGAGGATTGAAAGCCTTTACCTTTTTCGTCTTCTCTTCCCCCCTTTGCTTCGTCTCAATGCAAAGAGGATTGAAAGTCAAGACAAATTTCCCTCCCTTTTTCAGCCACAAGATCAGTCTCAATGCAAAGAGGATTGAAAGGTATCAGAGGGTATATCCTCCATCAAAACTACATCATATAGTCTCAATGCAAAGAGGATTGAAAGTTAAGACTCCACGTTATCCTGTTATGCTCGTGCATGCAGTCTCAATGCAAAGAGGATTGAAAGATGAGAACATGAAGGGGATAGAGGAGGCACAGAAGCGGTTGTCTCAATGCAAAGAGGATTGAAAGGCCTCAGCCAGTCCTCGACATACCAGCAGTTCACCTGTGTCTCAATGCAAAGAGGATTGAAAGGGCTGAATGACAAAGTAGCCTATGTAGAGGTCAAAAGGTCTCAATGCAAAGAGGATTGAAAGTGCTCTCCCTTTTTGTATGGATCAGGGGAAACCTCCTTGAGTCTCAATGCAAAGAGGATTGAAAGTGAGAATTTAAATGACTTCTGCAAGAGGACTTTTGTATTTGTCTCAATGCAAAGAGGATTGAAAGGTAGGTAGGTTTGAATATCGGTTTCAGCCTGCACATAGTCTCAATGCAAAGAGGATTGAAAGTGCCGAGGGGCGGGAAGAGGGGCTACTTTCTGGCCTACGTCTCAATGCAAAGAGGATTGAAAGTGACTGTTGAGGAGCTGGTGGATCATCTTATAAACTGTCCGTCTCAATGCAAAGAGGATTGAAAGCCCCAGCCTGTGAACCGGTTATTGCCGCTAGTATTATGCTTGTCTCAATGCAAAGAGGATTGAAAGTTTCTTAAGAACCTCCTCCACAAGGCCCTGAAGCTCAACGTCTCAATGCAAAGAGGATTGAAAGTTATCATCTCAATGTCCTCCTTTGGCCCTTTCTCCCTCCGTCTCAATGCAAAGAGGATTGAAAGCCTCCTCCATCTTTTTCCTCCTTTCTTCCCTGATCTTCTTGTCTCAATGCAAAGAGGATTGAAAGTAACGCCCTTACTACATCTATTGCTTTTTCCGCCACTTCCGTCTCAATGCAAAGAGGATTGAAAGGCAAGCGATATAAGGCTAATGAGCTTGGCACTATGCTGTCTCAATGCAAAGAGGATTGAAAGACTTGGACTGTATCTCCATACTACTTATGGTTCAACACGTCTCAATGCAAAGAGGATTGAAAGAGTGCGACTTCCCTCCCCTTGGTTATGTCCCCTGATTCGTCTCAATGCAAAGAGGATTGAAAGTAGAGGATCTTTCTGCCACTTTTGTGTGGCTAAATATAAGTCTCAATGCAAAGAGGATTGAAAGATTAAAGTCAGAATCTAGTCTCTTCATTCAATCACCTTCGTCTCAATGCAAAGAGGATTGAAAGATTATTATCCTTGTGGCACACTTAAGTTCCGGTGGGCATGTCTCAATGCAAAGAGGATTGAAAGCAGTTTATTTGTTTTTTAGTCGAGGAGAAGCCCTCCTGAGTCTCAATGCAAAGAGGATTGAAAGTGCATACTGCAGAAGGATTTGTGAAAGAAAGCTCGTAGTCTCAATGCAAAGAGGATTGAAAGTAAGCATAACGGACAGGATCATCGAAAAGCTTCCGACACCTGTCTCAATGCAAAGAGGATTGAAAGGTTTTGAGAGATAAAAGAGAGGAATGGCTAGAAAATATTGTCTCAATGCAAAGAGGATTGAAAGGCCTTACTTCCTCCTCGTTGAAGGGAATATTGAACCTCTGTCTCAATGCAAAGAGGATTGAAAGGGATTCTTATTCCAGCCTTGAATCGGTATCAGCCAGGGAAGTCTCAATGCAAAGAGGATTGAAAGCTGCTATTCTCTCTCTGTCCACGATACGGTCGGTCTCTCCCTGGTCTCAATGCAAAGAGGATTGAAAGCTCTGATATCATGATTACCCGCTCACCCATACAATCACCTCGTCTCAATGCAAAGAGGATTGAAAGAAAATGAGGCTAAAGCCCTGTCTAAGACCGTGTAGAGAAGTCTCAATGCAAAGAGGATTGAAAGGTGCTGCAATAGCTTATGCTCTTAACAAAAATCAAGTCTCAATGCAAAGAGGATTGAAAGACCGGGAAAGTGACCCCCTACTGTATATGAACCCATCCAGTCTCAATGCAAAGAGGATTGAAAGGAATAACGACTACATGGAGATCACGCTGTTTCTCAAGAAGTCTCAATGCAAAGAGGATTGAAAGATGCTCAAAGGCCGACTTAAGGGTGCTTCTCAGCTCCTTCGTCTCAATGCAAAGAGGATTGAAAGTTATTCTCAACAGGTATTCGGCACACTTTATCCCCTGAAGTCTCAATGCAAAGAGGATTGAAAGATTACAGCCTATCCCTCAAATGCAACATTGGGAACAAAGTCTCAATGCAAAGAGGATTGAAAGTGTACATACTGGCCTCCATACTGGTGCCCCTTGTCCTGAGTCTCAATGCAAAGAGGATTGAAAGGATCCGTCCCGTTCCACCTCACTATTATTTTGAAGGTGTCTCAATGCAAAGAGGATTGAAAGTTCCAAACAGCCTCCTGAAGAACTGCGTGAATCCCGGCCCCTGTCTCAATGCAAAGAGGATTGAAAGGCACGGTTGGCCCAACGTCAAGCCTTATGCTCTTCCCAGCGTCTCAATGCAAAGAGGATTGAAAGTTGAGTCCTTCACAGTTAGGGTTACAGTTGAGCCATCCTCGTCTCAATGCAAAGAGGATTGAAAGTTAGGAGGTCTGGACATTGAAGATCACCTCTTTTTCATCGTCTCAATGCAAAGAGGATTGAAAGATAGATAGCACACCTACCTATCGCATCGAAAAGTAGTTGTGTCTCAATGCAAAGAGGATTGAAAGATGAAGACGTCGGACATGGATAGGCTTGTGCCGTTTAGTCTCAATGCAAAGAGGATTGAAAGAAAAGCTGGCAAAAAGAAAGGACACAATAGGAAAAAGGGCGTCTCAATGCAAAGAGGATTGAAAGAGAGAAACAGGGATGAAGTTGTTGGACAGTCTGCGCCCGTCTCAATGCAAAGAGGATTGAAAGAGTGCAGGCACTGGTAAACGACCAGAACAGGCAGTTTGTCGTCTCAATGCAAAGAGGATTGAAAGATTCTAAGATTATGTAATCACTGCTCATCTGTCCTGCGTCTCAATGCAAAGAGGATTGAAAGGTTTTAGCTCCTCATAGCTCTTCTTCAGCTGTTTTACCGTCTCAATGCAAAGAGGATTGAAAGGATTACGAAGAATGGCTCAGGATGATCTCTCTTGAATGCGTCTCAATGCAAAGAGGATTGAAAGTGAGAAGAGCTTGACTGCTACTTCCTTCTCTGGATCATATGTCTCAATGCAAAGAGGATTGAAAGGGGGATGCCATCCCTTTTCTGCAAGCATCTCAAGCACAGTCTCAATGCAAAGAGGATTGAAAGACTATACGTTTCGCAATTAGACATTTTATCGACATATACTGTCTCAATGCAAAGAGGATTGAAAGTTCAGCCTGATTTCCAGATCATATGGGCCGACAAAAGGGTCTCAATGCAAAGAGGATTGAAAGACAGGGTGAGAAAATGACCATCCCCTTCCTTTCTTTTTGTCTCAATGCAAAGAGGATTGAAAGTTATTTTCGGCATTATTTATCCTCTGTATGGGCACTGGAGTCTCAATGCAAAGAGGATTGAAAGGGGAGGGGAGGTCGCCCCTAGGGGCCGAATCCCAAGTCTCAATGCAAAGAGGATTGAAAGTAGCCAAGTTCTACCCAAACGCTGTTAAAGTGATGCTTGTCTCAATGCAAAGAGGATTGAAAGGAATTATCCTGCAAGAACATCTTGACTAAGCTAAAAAGGTCTCAATGCAAAGAGGATTGAAAGGTTTATGTATTCAACTATCTCCCTGTTTTCCTCCATGAAAGTCTCAATGCAAAGAGGATTGAAAGATGACCCTATCCACACACCTCCTTTGCCCTCTCCCTCCAAGCTACGTCTCAATGCAAAGAGGATTGAAAGGGAACATTGGCTGTGACAAACGGCCTTGCAACTCTGTGTCTCAATGCAAAGAGGATTGAAAGTCACCGCCTTCTTCCCCAGCATCCTGTAGAACTTCAGTCTCAATGCAAAGAGGATTGAAAGATTTCATCATAGTGGGACTCAATAAATACTGGGTTTTCAGTCTCAATGCAAAGAGGATTGAAAGCGACAACAGCGCACTTGCCCTCAATGAACCACATGCACCCGTCTCAATGCAAAGAGGATTGAAAGGTAGTCTTGTCAGCAGTCTGAAGTCCTGCAATGTCCTAAGTCTCAATGCAAAGAGGATTGAAAGAGGACTACGTGGACTTCTTCTATGAGCTCAGGAAAAAGGTCTCAATGCAAAGAGGATTGAAAGATTTTGCCCTTTTCCATCCCTATGCTCTTCCCGATCTCTTCGTCTCAATGCAAAGAGGATTGAAAGAGAATGCGATGGAGTTCTGGGGCTACAGCAAGGAATGGGTCTCAATGCAAAGAGGATTGAAAGACGGGCTTATCGCACACGTAAGGGTTTACAACAGGGCAGTCTCAATGCAAAGAGGATTGAAAGCCAAATCCTCCTCCGTTTCACTGGCTGCTTCAGAAAAAGTCTCAATGCAAAGAGGATTGAAAGGAGAGGGGAAGCACTGGAATGATGACATCAGGCTTGAACGTCTCAATGCAAAGAGGATTGAAAGTAACCCTTTTTGGTGGGGGCCTTTCGGGGGGTAAAACCCCGTCTCAATGCAAAGAGGATTGAAAGGCAGCCTGTAGGCCTCCCTCTCGTTTCCGGAGTATAGTCTCAATGCAAAGAGGATTGAAAGATATAGCGGTAGCCCGATCACTATTGGGGAGAGAGAGGTCTCAATGCAAAGAGGATTGAAAGCTTATAGTCCCACTCATAACCACAGTTCGGGCATCTCAAGTCTCAATGCAAAGAGGATTGAAAGGGGTTAAAGCCACAGACTTCGAGACCCCCACTTTAACCGCGTCTCAATGCAAAGAGGATTGAAAGCATTGCGGGAGGGAGTACCCTCTTTCGGACAATCCTTTCAGTCTCAATGCAAAGAGGATTGAAAGTCCCACCGTCGCCGTAGGCGTAGAACTTTGCAACCCTCTCGTCTCAATGCAAAGAGGATTGAAAGTAGTAGAGGTGGTTTTATGGGAAAGCAGATAGTTGTAGTCTCAATGCAAAGAGGATTGAAAGTGCCAGCACTGCAATAAACCATATCGAAAGAAGGAGTCTCAATGCAAAGAGGATTGAAAGCGAGGCCCGAGAAGCCCGCAGGGTGCTTCCTACCTATAGTCTCAATGCAAAGAGGATTGAAAGACAATGCCTCTGCTCGGCTTTGTGTTCGCAGAGGGAGACGTCTCAATGCAAAGAGGATTGAAAGTTTTACGGGTGTAAGGGTATCTGAGCTTATAAACATAAGTCTCAATGCAAAGAGGATTGAAAGCTCATATTCTCACTCCCTTTTATTGACCCCATAGGGGTCGTCTCAATGCAAAGAGGATTGAAAGTCCAAGGTCACGCCCGCACCTAATGCATAGCCTCTCAAGTCTCAATGCAAAGAGGATTGAAAGGAGTAAAATCTGACGAAAGCAGATCTTACCGCCTTCATCGTCTCAATGCAAAGAGGATTGAAAGCACAAGTGTGGACACCAGAGGTTTGGATGAGGTTCTGGATGTCTCAATGCAAAGAGGATTGAAAGCTTCCCCCTCCTCCGCCACCCAAAAACATCTTCATAAGGTCTCAATGCAAAGAGGATTGAAAGCTGATACTGAGAAACTATCAACAATATCCCAATTCACATTGTCTCAATGCAAAGAGGATTGAAAGGGAATATGATCCTGAGAGTGGTCGGGTTCGGGGTTTTGTCTCAATGCAAAGAGGATTGAAAGGGATACAAGGGAATGATGGTGATTGGAGTAGTATCTGTCTCAATGCAAAGAGGATTGAAAGACAAATTCGGCGTGAGTATCTTTCAGGCTGTGGATATTGTCGTCTCAATGCAAAGAGGATTGAAAGTCTTCCAGTTATATTTTTCACAGCTATACTCTCTGTTTGTCTCAATGCAAAGAGGATTGAAAGACGACATTCCACCAGTCAGAAGTGCTCATTTTGTCTGCAGTCTCAATGCAAAGAGGATTGAAAGCTTCAAAGCCTTGGCTCTCAATTTCAGCCATTATTCTCGTCTCAATGCAAAGAGGATTGAAAGAATATGTACGCCTCGTTTGCATTTCCCCTGTCGTAGAAGTCTCAATGCAAAGAGGATTGAAAGGGTAGAAAGCGGAAGTACCTGCACATCCCAGTCCTCTTCAGTCTCAATGCAAAGAGGATTGAAAGGACTATCTTGTTACGGATGTATCGGCAATAGAGCTTAGTCTCAATGCAAAGAGGATTGAAAGGCAGGAGGAAGTTGCTAGGCTAAGGGCTGAAAGGGATTGTCTCAATGCAAAGAGGATTGAAAGAGTCTGGAGCTAAACCACTCGTTCCACATGAACAGATTGTCTCAATGCAAAGAGGATTGAAAGTTCTGCTTCTCCTCCTCATTCTCTTTTTGTATCTCATTCGTCTCAATGCAAAGAGGATTGAAAGCCCCTTGGGCAGCCTTAGCAACAGCCTTGTACACCTCCCGTCTCAATGCAAAGAGGATTGAAATATCTTTGTGGGTATGTCTGCAACAGTATCGGTCATTATGGTCTCAATGCAAAGAGGATTGAAATATGGGAGCCGGCCTGCTGGGTTTTGGAATAATGGACACGTCTCAATGCAAAGAGGATTGAAATATTTCTTCCGTTAATCCTTCCTCCGTTTACAGGGGGAAGTCTCAATGCAAAGAGGATTGAAATAGGAAGCAGGCAGACATACAGATGCGTGTTCTTTCAAAGTCTCAATGCAAAGAGGATTGAAATTGATTCCCCTGCGAACAACAGCTGGATCCAGTCAGACAGTCTCAATGCAAAGAGGATTGAAATGTAATTCTCCTTCAGTATCCCATCCAGCTCGCAAATTTTGTCTCAATGCAAAGAGGATTGAAATCCATAGTCAAAACTCCCCCCTTGAAATTATCCGCTGTGTCTCAATGCAAAGAGGATTGAAATTATGCTACTGGCTCTTATGAGCCAACAGCAAAGGCAATAAGTCTCAATGCAAAGAGGATTGAAATAGGTTTCCAAAAGATCTCCCTAGATATGCATGCTTTCGTCTCAATGCAAAGAGGATTGAAATGGATCGGGCACCACACACACCCAACCCGAGGATGGGGGGTCTCAATGCAAAGAGGATTGAAATATTTACTCTACCTTTCCCTGCTCTTTTGACAGCTGCAGGGTCTCAATGCAAAGAGGATTGAAATGCTTAATCCGAAGGCATCGGGATCAATGTTAGATGGTGGTCTCAATGCAAAGAGGATTGAAATTAGAATACCACCATGCATTATCTCAATGTCCTTGTACTGTCTCAATGCAAAGAGGATTGAAATGATAAATCCGCAACTTCGGCTGGTGATACCTTCGCTTTTGTCTCAATGCAAAGAGGATTGAAATTTAACTTCTTCGGGGCATAGGCATCTCACCATATATCCGTCTCAATGCAAAGAGGATTGAAATAAGGGCGTGCAGTCGGTAACGCTCACGTTCCAGTACCGTCTCAAGTCTCAATGCAAAGAGGATTGAAATTTTTATTTTTAGGTGGGGCCTCGTTCAGGGGGTAAAACCGTCTCAATGCAAAGAGGATTGAAATCTCGTCAAAAATTACCAACTTGGCCCTCCTCCCAGAAGGGTCTCAATGCAAAGAGGATTGAAATTCTGTCTTCTTCCTTTTTCTCGCTTTCTGCTTTCTCTTTGCGTCTCAATGCAAAGAGGATTGAAATAAAAAGCCGGCAGAGAAGCACAAAAAAGCAAATAGTTGTCTCAATGCAAAGAGGATTGAAATAGTGGTGCTGGTGCTCCTGATGTTACTGCTTTTTGATGTCTCAATGCAAAGAGGATTGAAATATTATTTTTCACGATCCGGGTTAGATAGAGAGAAGATCGTCTCAATGCAAAGAGGATTGAAATCGCATTTTTGGCCCTTTTCCTCCTCCTGACTCCCGTATTTGTCTCAATGCAAAGAGGATTGAAATTACTGGTGACGATGACTTTACTGGTGCGACAACCCTGTGGTCTCAATGCAAAGAGGATTGAAATTATATAGTTGGTCAATGGATGCACTGGAAAATAACATTAGGTCTCAATGCAAAGAGGATTGAAATATTATGAACGTTAGTTCATCGGCAATGTACCAGAGGTTGTCTCAATGCAAAGAGGATTGAAATACTCCCCATTGCCCGTATTCTGTTCTTCCCGTGGCCCTGTCTCAATGCAAAGAGGATTGAAATTTACCCCCCTAGCCCTGTCCACCTTCCTTATCACTATCTTGTCTCAATGCAAAGAGGATTGAAATTTTCATACTTCTCACACTCCCCCCGCCGGCTCCGAAGAAGTCTCAATGCAAAGAGGATTGAAATCCAGTTATTCGTGACGATGGACAAGACAAAGTGCATAAGTCTCAATGCAAAGAGGATTGAAATCTCAGTCTCCTTAATCTCTCCTGCGAATGCGACAGTGGTGTCTCAATGCAAAGAGGATTGAAATACTTTAAGAAGGTTCCCAGGCTCCTGATGGGCATTTGCAGTCTCAATGCAAAGAGGATTGAAATCCTTTTCTTCATTTTTACCGCCTTTTCCTCCTTGTTACGGTCTCAATGCAAAGAGGATTGAAATTCTTGAATGGCTTTGTATGTGGCAAGGACAAATATCCCCGTCTCAATGCAAAGAGGATTGAAATACAGCTCTCCGATTGTATCCAGGACACCTAAGCTCAGAGGTCTCAATGCAAAGAGGATTGAAATTGATGTCTCATCATCACCAGCAGCCATAGCCCTAGCTTGTCTCAATGCAAAGAGGATTGAAATATTGTGAAGTATCAGGCTAGCTTTAACGGCATTCTTATAGTCTCAATGCAAAGAGGATTGAAATTCAGGTCTGTGCGGAGAAGGGAATAACAAGCTTAGGCAAGTCTCAATGCAAAGAGGATTGAAATGGCTAGACCACTGGGGAAGGCAAGGTTTAAATAGAGAAATACGTCTCAATGCAAAGAGGATTGAAATTAGCCTTTTTCTCAAGATCCTCCATTTTCAGTCCTCCCAGTCTCAATGCAAAGAGGATTGAAATGTAAGGTTCAGTACTCGATAACAGTACTTCCAGCTGTTGGTCTCAATGCAAAGAGGATTGAAATTTCCAGTTCCTCAATATACTCCCTGATCTTTCTATCCAGTCTCAATGCAAAGAGGATTGAAATGGATTACCCTCAAAAGGAAACAGAACCTCGTTCGTGACTGTCTCAATGCAAAGAGGATTGAAATTTAAGGAATGTGAACACCAGCCCTCTTGACGGCATTTCAGTCTCAATGCAAAGAGGATTGAAATTTTACAGCTGATAAGATCTCATCCTTTGTCATCTCCTGTCTCAATGCAAAGAGGATTGAAATCAGAGGACGAATTCAGAGCGTTTATCACGTATTACGCAGTCTCAATGCAAAGAGGATTGAAATCATAAAACAGGCCTTCACTCTCCACACCAACCACCTCAGTCTCAATGCAAAGAGGATTGAAATGACAATTCCCTTTTCGTAATCAATGAGATAACACTGGTCTCAATGCAAAGAGGATTGAAATATTTCCTTCACAGAGCCATCCGAGAAGCCAAACAGCACGTCTCAATGCAAAGAGGATTGAAAGTAAATATTTCGCTGGTTTCCAAGAAGCCGAGGTAGTGTGTCTCAATGCAAAGAGGATTGAAAGCAAGGAGGAGCTGAAGGAAGAAGGATTTTCGTGGACTGGGGTCTCAATGCAAAGAGGATTGAAAGATTTAAAATTAAAGCAAAGAATGTGATGAACAAAGCGATGTCTCAATGCAAAGAGGATTGAAAGTTAGATTATCAGGTGGATGCCTCCAGTCCATGATCATGTCTCAATGCAAAGAGGATTGAAAGTCTGGTATCCGATGAATATGGATATTTACATGCAATTGGGTCTCAATGCAAAGAGGATTGAAAGGTATACCTCTCACATCGTTCAGCACTTCTATCCCTTCTTGTCTCAATGCAAAGAGGATTGAAAGCTATTGCCTCGCACTGTATGTTGAACTTAGCATCTCTGTGTCTCAATGCAAAGATAATTGAAAGCGATTACATTGTCTAATTGGATGCCCCCGGCCCCTACTGGGATATAAAGGTATACAACTGAGTGAGGGAGAAGAACACGTATGAGCTAGTATTCTCCCTGAACAAGCTTCCGGAGCTCTCAATTGAATAAAAAAAGAAATATCTAAAGCTAAAGCGGTTTACTCACAGTACAGGCTGATTTAAATCACATAAGCAGCGAAGATAGCTAACTCCACAGCTTGTGGCAACTTTAACCTAAACACTTCCCTGTTATCTCAGGGAATTTGCGCCGGAGGAGAGTTAGGTTTATTAAAGCATTCTGTTGTGCCTTTTGATGGAGGGCATTTCCAGTTCCCTAGCTGATGCTGCCAGAAAGGCTGTTCTGGATGAGTACAGGGAGTATGTGACATACGGCATCTTGGCCAAGCTGGAGCGAAACGAAAAAAGAAGAAGGATCCTTGAAACCCTCTCCTCCCAGGAGCTTGGGCATTTCCAGTTCTTAAGCAGGTTTGTTGAAGTTAAACCCTCCCTTTGGAGGGTTCGCCTCCATGCATATTTAATGGCCCTTCTTCGGCTCATCTTCGGGGTTACCTTCGTGGCTAAGTTTTCTGAGCGGGGCGAACAAAAAGCAATTATACACTACAGGTCCATGGAAGGCCTTCTTCATGGAGATGACCTAGCAGCCCTTCAGAACATCATAAGGGAGGAAGAGGAGCATGAAAAAGCCCTTATTTCCCAGCTTGACGAGACAATTGTGAGGTACATGGGCGCTCTTGTGCTCGGCTTGGCTGATGCAATAATTGAGATCACGGGAACTCATGCGGGCACTCTTGGCACAACAAACAACACCATAGTGGCCGGTGTCATCGGCCTCATTGTCGGAGTTGGTGCGGCTATCTCAATGGCATCAGCCTCATATCTCCAGACAAAGCATGATATGGGGAAATCCCCGGCTATAGCCGCTCTTGTAACAGGTATAGGCTATATATTCGCTGTCTCCCTCATATCTCTTCCCTATTTCCTGACGCACAACATATATCTGGCCTTTGGTGCATCCATTTCAGTGGGAGCTCTTCTCACATTGCTGTTCACATTTCAGGCATCTGTCTACGCTGAGAAGGATTTCAGGTTCGAATTTCTGCAGACTTTGGGCCTTCTTCTCGGCACTGCATTTTTGACCTACTTCATAGGAGAGTGGCTGGGCTACCTGTTCGGAATAAGGGGCCTTATTGGTGCCTGAACCTCGGAAGATGAAGACTGGATTATGATGCACCTGATGTTATCAGGCCAAGCTCGGAGATAACAGATATAATAAATGAAGCATTAGAATATGCAAGTTTCTCAATAACAGGAGGAATGAGAGATATTTATAAACTTCTGATGGTAAAACTCCTGTGAGAATCAGGGTAAAGGGGTTTAAATCCATAGAAGAAGCTTCTCTCGACCTGAGCAGGGTCAATGTGGTGATAGGCCCACCTGAGTCGGGAAAATCCAACCTTTTAGAAGCTCTCTCCATGTTCACCTTTTTGGGACAGCTGAAAAATTATGAGGATGCGGGAATCGTTAGCAGGTACAGCGTCGAAGAAGGTCTATGGAGATTCAGCAATCTCCAGAATATCCTGAGAATAATCACTAGGATAAACAGGATAACGGATCTCTTCTTCCGCTTCACGGAGAAGACAGCGGAAATAGAGCTTGGGGGGAACAAGATTGAGTTATCATATGATAGCAAAAATAGGAAGGTCGAGATATCCCTGAAAGGGGAGAAGGTCCTATACATAGACAACATGACCGTGGAATCCAAGCTGGAAGATTTCGAGAGTCTGAGCAGGATCCTGGATAAAGTGATGTTCTACAGGTATTCAGAGGAGAAGCAGATCGAATGGGGGAACTTTCTCCTTCCGCCTCATGGCTTAAATCTGTTACATCTTCTGAAAGTGAATCAGAGGTTTGGGTCCACGGCAGCCAAGATACTGGAGGACTTGGGATTGAAGCTCTCCCTGAATTTGGAGACCGATGAAATCGAGTTCTGGAAGTTTGAGAATGGAAGAGGACTGAGAATAGGGTATAATCTGCTCTCCGATACTGTAAAAAGGATTCTCTTCAGCTTCGGTGCCCTCGAGACAAACGAGAATTCCATTATAGTGATGGAAGAGCCTGAAGTTCACTCCTTTCCCTTCTACACAAAGCTCCTTGCTGAAAGGATAGCGTTAAACAAGAACAGTTTTGTGGTGACAACGCACAACCCCTATTTCCTCGAGACAATAATAGATAAAGTCCCGAAGTATGAGCTCTCCGTATATTTAGCGAGGGCCAGAGGAATGAGAAGCGAGTACACTGCCGTTGATATCAGCAGGATAAAGGAGATCATAGCGGAGAGAGCTGATGTCTTTCTTGAGCTAGGGGAAACAATTTGATCTTCGTTGAGTGTTATCCGGACAGTTAAGATAATGGGATTTAAGCCCGTTCACTCCCGAGGAAAGGGAAGGGCAGTGAGTTCTGTAGTAAGGTCCAAGGGTGTATGTCTCATAGATCTGGATTATGAGGGATCTCTAAATTATATAAGTATATTAGAGATGAGAGAAGAATGCCGGATCTGGGCATAACGATTCTCTGCTTAGATCAGGGTATTGTGATAGCATTGGAAAATAGATTGGAAGATTTCATTATAGCATCAGCTAAGGAGATGGGCATTTCCTTGAATGAATACGGTTTCAGCAATGATGTAGATTCGCTTCACCTAGAGATAAGCAGAATGAGAACTAGTGAAAAGCTCCTCAGACTTTTAGAGGATCTCACAAAGAGAAGTAGAAGATTTAAGGAGCTTAGAGAGATCCTAAGAAGAGCAGAGAAAGGAGAATGCCCGATTTAAAGAGATAAAGATAAAAGAGGCCATATAATCTCGGAGAGGCTCTCAATTCCCACATCCTTGGCAGATATGTATCTTTTCGAATTCTTAACATTAGAGGATATATACTTCTGAAAGTGGATAAGAGGGCTTAATCCAGAGTTGAGGAGGTATTCCGTATAAGCCTTTGAACTTAAGTACCTGAATGTGAGTACAGCAGCTATTCATGATTTCGCAAAGAATGAATTTTAAATCTCATATACAAATTATGAAGAAAAGAGAAGCCACTTCCAGAGAGGGATGAGCTTAACAGTTCTTCCATCAATTAATCTCTCTCCCTCCAGATCCCATGTGAGGACAGAGGCTTTAATCCCGCCGAAAATACCGATTGCCTTCCTTAACCCATCTATCTCCCTCTTTTCAACTTCATCCACGGCATAGCTGACCTGTATCGCCTCTCTAACAGTTCCATCCTTCACCAGAAGGAAGTCAACCTCATGATCGCCATCCTTCATGTAGTAAGCCTCATCCCCCCTTCTCATGAGCTCCACAGCTACTAAGCTTTCCATCCTCCTTCCCATAAATTCACCTCTCATATAGCCCATATCTATGGGATAGACTTTTCTGGGCTGCTGTATCATTGCTTTTCTGCTGAACGAGAACTTCCTCACGGATATAATGTAGAAGGAGTCCTCACAGTACTTTAGGTAGTTTGCCAGCGTCTTCTTGCTCTTCTTAATTCCCATGCTTTTAAATGTCTTTTGAGCTGAGGATATGGAGAAATAGCCTCCGAAGCTCCCCTCAAGCATCTCCAAAAAGTGCCTGAAGGAGGAGATGTCCCTCACCCTGAACCTCTCTATTATATCCCTGTAAAATACGGTCTCCCTGTAAACTCTTAAAAGCTCCTTTGCATGCTCGGGATTTAGAACCACCTCAGGGAAGCCTCCTAGCATCAAATAATCCCTCAAATAGCTCAATATTTTGCCCCTCTTCTCAGGGGCCTCCAGATACTCTATGTCAACTCTTCTGAACTTAAGGAACTCCCTGAAGGATAGAGGTAAAACCAGCTTCTCCAGATATCTGCCCCTCAGCTCTGTCGGTATCTCCCTCACCCCCACCTTTGAGGAGGAACCCGATACAACCACAGCGTATCCCCTGTCAAGAAGGGATCTGACCCATCTTCCCCAATTGCTTAGGTTCTGAACTTCATCCAGCAGGAGAAGTGCCTTCTCCCCCGATGGCAAAGGTTTTGTCATCTCAGCCAATAACTTCAGAAACATTGGAAAATCCTCATTTCTGAGATTTGAGAGCCTCAAATCCTCAAAGTTCAGGTAGACAGTGGACTCCTTTGCAACCCCTCTCTGCATGAGATCTGAGACAATCTGGTACATCATGAATGTTTTTCCAGCTCTTCTAGGGCCAATTAATGCAAGTGCATTCCCCTTAATTGGAAGAGATATATCCCTCTTTACCAGCTTGGGTATCTCGCTGTAAAACCACTCTGAGATCAGGGATCTGAGCGTTCCCTCCATTAACCTACAGGAAACACTTTTATAATAAAAATGTTTCCCATGGGAAACATTTCGAGAAACGTATATAAATATGTGAAAACTTTTGAAGTTACTTAAAGGGTGTACTATAAGGGTGTACTATAAAGATGATTGAAATTGCACCGATAACACACAGTTATTTCCTTCCTCTTCTCTAGCTCTAAGCGAAGAGAAGACTTCTGCCCACCCTTTGCGACATTGTCGATCAGACACCTTTAGCCAGAGTAATAACTCTCTTGTCTCTAGACTGGAGAAAAAGACTGAAAGCTGAAAAATGATCTCTCACGTCTGTGCCCTTTATAATGTCTAAATACGGCAGAAAATCTGATCTTTTTGCCATAAAGAATATATAGTGTCATTTCTTTGAGAGATAAGCTTAAATAAAAGGCACTTTGCCTCCTTTGGGTGCGAATATGGAGGAAGTACCATCTGTTTTTGTGAGGAAATCCTCTGGCCTCGTTAGAGAGGTTTATCCAAAGGATTCCTTCATCTACAATGTTTACTTCACAGCGTACTTCACAGCACTAGTTTTCGTCTATCTTATAGCACTATATGTAGTTCCAGCCGAAGCCCTTATCCCAGGATTAATATTATCAACATTCCTCTTCGTATTTCAGGTTCTAGTTTACTCCTTAATGTCAATAGCAATGCCCAGAAGTGGTGGAGATTACGTGATAATAAGTAGGGCATTACATCCATTCATGGGGTTCCTATCCAGCTGGAATTGGTTCATTTGGCTTGCTTTCTGGTTTGCTTTCGGAGGATATACCTTCTCCTCTGTAGCATTATCAACGATGTTTCTCACACTGGGCTTAGTGACCGGAAATTCATCGCTGGTCTCAATAGGTGATGTGCTAGCTGAGCCCATTCCGGCTCTCATAATAGGGACTCTCATCATGCTTGCATTTCTAGCCATGACGTCTTTCGGCTTAAATAAGTTCATAAAAGTACAATTAGTTACTTTTATAATCGGATTCATTGGGATATTGATCGGTGCTATATATTTAGCTCTTTGTGATCCTAGAATTTATGCAGAAAACCTCAATAGATTGATATCACAGTACACAGGCACTTCGGATTCCTACAATGCCATAATAAATGCTGCCAAAGGACTTGGGTGGGGACCCGAGAGGATATATGGTTATACTGTGGAGCATCTGATAAAAGTTCTTCCAGCAGCTTACTTGGCTGTTCCATGGACTATGGGAACCGTTTTTATAGCAGGAGAGATTTCTCAGCCAAAAAAATCACAATTAATCGGGGGGATTGGAGGATTGGCCTTTATAGGAGGTTTAACTGTAATATTGGCATTTTTGCTTGAGAAAGCAATGGGTATAGAGTTCTTCTCAGCCTTCTCATATCTATATTATAACCCACCTCAGAATCTCTCGATACCCATAAAGCCCTATTTTAATACGTTAGCATTCCTCATAATACAGAATCCTCTTCTAAACATCTGGGCGAATTTAGGATTTATATTTCTTGGCTGGATGTATATGGCCCAGAATCTCCTTAACGATAGCAGATTGCTCTTTGCATGGTCTTTCGATAGATTAATACCTGAGAAGTTTGCTGATGTGAGCGAGAGATTCAAATCCCCTATATACGCACTTCTTACAGTGTTCATAATAGCAGAGATATTTTTGTTTATCATAATATTTGTTCCAGAGCTTCAAGTAATCTCAAGCATAATGGCACTTTCATTCTCAGTGATAATAATGTCCCTTACGGCAATATTCTTCCCATACAGGAGGAGAGATCTCTTTGAAAGGTCGACGATAAATTGGAAAGTTGCGGGAGTGCCGGTTATCTCATTGCTTGGTCTGGCATCTCTTATCGTGAACCTGATCTCGAATTACTACTGGATAACAGATCCTAACTATGGAGCGATAAACGACATCTCAATAATAGCAATGCTGCTAGTAATAGTAGTAGGAATCCTGATATATCTCTTTGGCATCTACAGGCTCAAAAGGAAGGGAATAGAGCCCTCCAAGATATATACAGAGCTACCTCCAGTTTGAACAGATTTTCCACCACAACTTTTTTAACTTTTGAATGGACAGGTGATTCTATGAAGAGGATAAGGAGGGAGAACGTAATATACACGTTCAGCCCGAAGCATAAGCCGGCTGAGGTGGTCTCACCCGGAGAGTATGTGTTATTTGAAACCGAGGATGCCTTCGGGGGACAGGTAAGAGGGGAAGAGACGCCTCCAGATAAGCTGGACTGGTCGAGGGTTGATGGGGCAACAGGCCCTCTTTATGTGGAGGGGGCTGATCCAGGAGATACTCTGGTTGTGGACATACTGGATATAAAACTGCAGGAAAGAGGAGCTATTGCTGTCATACCCGGCTATGGAGGCTTATCCCACCTAAGCTTCATGCCAAAGGCCAGAGTAGTAAGGGTGGATGGAAGCTTCGTTTACTTTAACGATATTAGGATACTGGTAAAGCCCATGATAGGCACTATAGGCGTTGCACTGGAGGAGGGAGAAGTTCCGACAGGGAACCCCGGTAGGCATGGCGGAAACATGGATGTGAGCGAGTTGGGGATGGGAACAAGGCTATATCTTCCTGTCTTTACAAAGGGAGCCCTGCTTGCGCTGGGAGATCTTCACGCTGTGCAGGCGGATGGCGAGCTCTGTGTCTCTGCTATAGAGGCTTCTGGTGAAGTCCTGGTCAGGGTAAACCTGATCAAGGGTAAGATGCCGAACTGGCCCGTTCTGGAGACAGCTGAAAGCTTTCAGGTAATAGCAGCTGGCAAGGATCTAGATGATGCCGTTAGAGAGGCTGCGGAGGAGGCAATAAGGGCAATAATGAGGGCTAAGGGCATCCAGTTCGAGGATGCATACATGCTGGGAAGCCTGCTTGTGGAGCTAAGGATAAATCAGGTTGTTGATCCCCTGCTGGGAGCGAGAGCAAAGGTGCCAAAGGGTTTGGTCTCCATATCAGACTTTCTGCATTAAAGAGTACTATCAAAGGTCAAGGGCGGAGTTTTCTCTTTATTATTTAATAGAAGAATCTTTTTTAGTTTAGCTGGGGAAAAATCCCAGAGGGATAAACAGCATGGAGAAGAGATATCTGGATGTTGTCCAGCAGGAGAAAGGGCTTCTGGAGAAGATACTCACTGTTTTCCCAGGCTACAGGGGATACAGGGAGAAGGAGGTCCTCAGGGAGACTGACAGGCTTATAAGGGATACCCTCTTCAATGACCTCAGGAATGCAAAGGCAAAGCTTCAGAACACATACAGGCCTCTTGCTCTATCAAATGATCCCCGTGCAAAGGAGATGGAGAAGCTCATAATGAGGCTTGACTCGATGGCAGAAAGAATAAGGCATGCAACATACGGTTATGCACCCCTGATGAATGTGATACAGGTGAACCAGAAGCAGATACTCCAGCTCATGAGCTTTGATGCGATGCTTGCTGAGAAGATAGAGAAGATAAGGAAGAGCATAGATGACATCTCTCAGGATCCATCAAAGATATCAGAAGTTGATTCATGCCTAACTGAGCTTGAGGAGGTGTTCAGCAAGAGAAGGGATTTCATGCTCGGTCTGGGGAGGTGATTGAATGTCCAAAACCAATGTGATAGAGTGGACAAATGCAGGCCCTGATGATATTTTATGGGTTTATCCTTATGAGGACATAAGGTGGGGCTCGGTAGTTGTAGTTCATGAGTATGAGACAGCTGTCTTCATGAGGGATGGAAAGGTATATGATGTCCTAAACCCTGGAAGGCACACGATAACAACGCAGAACATACCCCTTCTCACCAGAGCATACAGATTGGTGATGGGATACGGTGAAACCCCGTTCAAGGCAACAATAGTCTTCATATCCCTGAAGCAGTTCAGGGGAAGGTTCGGGATAAGCTCAAGGGTTAGGATAAGCCCTAATGCCCTTTACACAACAGAGCTTCAGGCCTTCGGGGATTACTGGTTCAGGGTGGCTGATCCAGTCCTCTTTCTAACACAGATAGCAGGAGCTGTTAAGTCGCTGACAACTCAGGATGTTTCCAACTTCATAAGGTCATTCCTGAGCGAGCTTTTGATGCAGGAGCTCTCAAAGAGGTCTGCAACTGATGTTTACACGAATCTGGAGGAGGTTACAAGGAGGATAAAGGCAGATGTAGTTGCGGAGGCATTTGCCCAGAGGGGGCTTGAGCTCATAGATCTGAAGATGGGAGGAGTATCGCTTCCACTTCTGGAGAAGATGGAGAAGGAGGATCCGACATACGGTCTTCCTCTCCTGATAGCGATACAGAAGGGCGAGGAGGATCAGGTTCTTCAGATAGTAAAGACAGTTGAATCAATGAGGGCTTTGGGCAAATCCCCGGGTGCAGGGATAATGGGTGCTCTTTTCGCCATACCCCAGATGCTTGGAGCCCAGCCTGCGCAGCCAGCTCAACCATCACAACCTGCGCAACCAACACAGCCAGCACAGAAGAGCTATGCAGACAGGCTGAGGGAGCTGAAGAAAATGCTTGATGACGGACTTATAACTCAGGAGGACTACGACAGGGTGAAGAAGCAGATACTCGACGAGATGAGCAGGGGATAACATGAGCTGGAAGGTTTGGAAGAGCCCTGAGGAGAGGGCAAGGGAGGAGTTCGATAAGGCAGTAAGCTTGAGAAATCAGAAGAAGTGGGGAGATGCTGCTGAGCATTTCATGAAGGCAGCTGAGCTTTTTAAAAGCGCAGGAAAGACGGGGGATGCCGAGATATCCCTTGTCTTATCATCCCTTTATAATGCAGCTGCAAAGCAGAGCGCGGATGATCTGCTTACATGCTCGTCTCTTGCAAAAGCGATGAAGCCAGATTTAGTCCTGACAATACCCCAGAAAATCACGGCATCAGATCTGGCAAAAGAGGCAGAGATACTGGGAAGGGAGATGAAGCTGAGGGAGAGCTGGACTAATAATAAGAGTGAGGAGACAGCTAAGGAATGCGAGGAACTTGCAAAAGAACTTTATTCACTTGGAAAGGATGAGTTTTTGCTTCAGGGGCTGATAGAAGCTGCTTCTGAAAGCCCAATGTCAAAGGCAAACAAGCTGATGGGGATAGCAAGCTTGATAAGAGGGGAAATTCTCGTTCTTTCGGATCCGGAGAAAGCTTCTGATCACTTATCCCAGGCCATGGGATACTTCAGGCTTGGGGCAAATGAGCAGATGATAAAGGAGGCTGAGGAGATAGCAAGAAAGTCTGCAAAAGTTGGAAAGTGCTGGTTCTGCGGCAGAATTGTGCAGGGGGAGGAGATACACTTCGTCCATTTGAATGCTGAGGTTACCCCATACATAAAGACAAAATATGGAGGCGATTCTCCTCAGAGCATCGAGGGCTCAACTGTTATAGCATGCAGGGCTTGCAGCAGCGCAATAGAAGGGGTTTCGGACAGGATAGCAAAGGCCTATTATGATCAGGCAGTAAGAATGATGATGGAGATGAAGGAGGAGCTTCTTGCAAGGATAAGGGCACTTGAGAGCGAGATATCAATTCTTAAAGGCATGCAAAGGGCCCCAATAGATTTAGGTAGGGAGATGAGAAGGGAGCTTAGAGGTGGAGTTGTTTGATCGACTTGGAGCTCCTCAGATGTGTCAAGTGCGGTGCCCCCCTTCCAAAACCCGAAGGAGAGTATGTGAAGTGCGAGTACTGCGGGTATGTGCAAAGAATAGTAGATGCAAGGCAGTACGTGGATAAGCTGAGGGGGGAGATATTCAAGTGGATAAGCGAGATGATCCCCCCTGCTGTGATAACATCTGAGGTGGCAGATGTAGTTGCTAGGCATAACCTCTTTGCCTACAATGTAAAACCAAGGCTTATTGCGGAGAACTCAATGTACAGAGCGAGGCTTTCCCTTATCCTCTCTGATTCCGTGATAAGGCTCCCTCAATGGGATGTTAAGCTCGATGACAACCCAAAGGGAGCATATGAAAAGCTGGCTAGGATAGAGGGCCTATCACCATTAGTTGTTGTGGATGAGGACAGGGCATTCTTCTCAGAAGTTATGGGAAACGGAGGCCTTTATGCATACCTGCTCAATGCTCTTTCCCTTATAAATGAGAAAGCTGATTTTGATCTGATAAAGAGGAATCTAGAGGAGGCATTAAAATATGCCGAGGGAAGAAATGCGCTGCAGGATAGGATAAAAGCTGCATCCCTTGCCTATGATGCAATAAACTCCCTTTTCAATGGAGATCCTAAAGGAGCAAAGATGAAGGCAGATGAGGCTTTATCCTACATTAAGAAATCGAGAGAGGAGGCAAACAACCCGGAGTATGCATTTATGATACCGGGAATAGAGAAGGAAATTAGAGTTATTGAGACAATAGAAAACCTGTCAACAGCAGCAATCGCATATTTTGAGGCTGGAGGAGATCCTAACGAGCTTATGGCAAGGATATGGAAGTTCTTTTCCATTGTTGAGAAATTCAGGAAGGAGATAAATGCAGATATATCGGTATACAGGGAGATATCTCAGTCTATAAGCGATATAATATCTGCTAAGACGGGAAAAGGAGAGATAGAGCTATTGCCAGGAGAGGGAGATATCCTGATCCCCATGTGGCTTGTCTCCATAACCTACACATTTGTAACAGGTGTGCTGATGGCAAAGAAGGGGAAGATGGTTGAGGACGTAACTCTGGTGTCAGCTATCCCTGCTGAAAATTCGGTATCCGATGTGTTCATGATGAGATCGGGAAAGCTTATGGACATGCTGAAGGGGAGGGAGGAGAAGCTGAGCAGGGGAAGTGAGGTAATTCCGGAGCCGAGAAGGTCATCGATAAGCTGGTCCACGGCAGTCATACCTCCTGTCATCACGAGAGAGCAGGCCGATAGGCTGCTTGAGGATTATCTGGCTGAGGTATCAAGAAGAACTGGAGGAAAGGTTAAATTCGGGACAGGAACTGTGAAGGGCCTTGTCTTTGTCCCTGCAAAACTCAAGGGAGATATCTTCGATATTCCCGTCCTTAAGGAGGCACCAGTTCTGATAAAGGCTGATAATTTAGTGGAGGTGGCTCTATGAGAGTTTTTGATGCCGTAATCCTGCTGATTGCTGTCATAGCTGGATTGCTGGTATCAATGGTCAGCTTTGATATAGCTTTGTCTGTTTTCATCGGAATCATAGGGGCTTGGCTTGTTTACATCGGGATATCAAAGAGGGAAAAGCCTTTAACGGGAGTTTTCTCAAAACCGGCTATTTGCATGTGGTGGGGAGGATTTCTCCTTTCGATATCTGTTGCACTGCCTATCAGAAACCTTCAACCCCAGATACCGCTCTCTGTCTTCATAGCTGGTATAACAATAACTCTCATTCTTGCCTCTAAGCTGGAGAAAAAGTAAAAAAATTTAAAGCTGTCAAAAATTATATTAAAGCTCCTTCACTGCCTCAAAAAGCTTCTCCATGCTTGCTATTGCTTTCTCATCCGGCAAGGCCTTTGCATCCACAGCAGGCTCCAAAACCCTGAATCCAGCCTTCTGCAGGGCATCAACTACCTGTCTGGAGGTGGGGGCCCATGCATGAGCATTTATAACCGCAGCCACCCTGCCCTTTCCGAAATCCTTGGACTGAAGCAGATTTAGCAGGTTGTGAATATAGGGAAAGACTCCGCCTTCATAAGTTGGATAGACCACAAAGAGCAGATATGCATCCAGAAGCTCAGCCAGTATGTATGAGGGATGAGTTTCCGACACGTCAAAGGTGTTAACCGAGAAGCCTATTTCCCTGAGCTTCCCAGCTACCAGCTCTGCAATTCTCTTAGTCCTTCCATACATCGATCCATAAACCAGCAAAGCCCTGTGTTTGTCCGGCTCTGGTGTGGCCCATTTCCTATAAAGCTCCAGAATCCTTCCGATATTACTGCGGTAAATTGGGCCATGGGAAGGAGCTATTATCTTTATCTCCATGCCCTTGACCTTCTCAAGGGCATCCAAGACGTTCTTGCCGTACTTGGCTACGATGTTAGCGTAATACCTCTTGGCTTCAGTCAGGTAGTACTCCAAGTCTACTTCATCGTCAAAAACATTCTCCAATGCACCATAAGCGCCAAAGGCATCGCAGGAAAAGAGAACTCCGGAGCCCTCAAGATAGGTAAACATGGTCTCAGGCCAGTGAAGCCAGGGGGCATAGATGAACCTAAGCCTCCTACCTCCTAGATCTAGGGTATCCCCATCCTTAACTGCAAAAATCCGGTCTGCTGGCACCTTATATAGGGAGTGAATAAATCTGCTGGCAGAAACTGAGGTAACAACTTTGATGTGGCTGAACTTCTGCAGGATATATGGGGTGGCTCCATGATGATCCGGCTCCAAGTGGTTCATCACCAAGTACTTGACCTTGGAGAAATCGCCGACAACCTCCTCAACTCCGTTGATGTAATCCTGCAGAAACTCCTCCGGAGCAGCATCTATGAGGGCAACAGCATCATTTCCAACAACAGCATATGAGTTGTAGGATATCCCATTGGGTAAAGGCCACAGAGCCTCAAAAAGCTTCTTATTCCTGTCATTAACGCTTATCCAGTAGACACCATCTACAACAGTCTTGGAGCTCATAACACCCTAAGTAATGAATATCTTAAAAAGCTTATTGTTCTTCTGATCCCAATGGTTTGCAATCTCCTTTTGCAGTTTCGTAAATACGCCTTTGTTGTTTGAGATCCCAACCTAATTTGGAATCTAAACTTGAATTCCAAGCTGATGCAGAAGAATTAAAAAAGATAAATCTACAAGAATTGAAAAGTCAAATATTGAATAGATTTTCAATCGGGTTATGGCGATTAAATGCGATCCAGCACCAGCTCCGAGAAGCTCAGGATCCACTTCAGGGCTGAAAGCCTCTCCTCCTCGGATCCCTCATTCAGATCTCTAAGTGCTTTCTCGAGTTCTGATTCAAGTTCAGGATGCCTTTTTCTTATCTCATCAGAGAGAATCTTCAGAAGCCAGCCAGATCCATGTTCCTCCAGTTGATTACTTAGCATAGCGGGCTGAGCTCAGCTAATTATAAAAACTTTGCGGAATTCTGTGAAATAATAGAATTATCGCATAGAAGTCTCATTGCGATGATAGGTTTGTTCCAAAAAAAGTACCATAGAAAAATTTTTATTCTACCAAATTTACTTAATGGAACTTCCAAAAATTCCCCAAGGGCTAAGTCTGAAAAAGCTCTTGCTAATTGGGAGTAACAGGATAAAGCCTAGTGAGAGAGACAAAAAGTATATGAGAGCTATCGAAGTCCTGAGGAAGTGGTGTGGCAAAGACCCTTTTAGCAGGGGGATAATGGGTTTTTCCGAGGAGATCATAGAAAAAATAGGAAAGGAGGTTCTGAATCAGGCGATTATAGATCTTGAGGAAAGAGGTCTTGGTCTCAGCCCAGTATTACTGAGAGAGTCCCTCAAATCTAGGGGTCTTAACATAAATCTTGGCTTTGCTGAGCTCCTTTTCTCATGTATGAAACAGGCTGGTCTGTGTATAACTGTCAGAGCAGTTTTCCCTTCAAGCAGTATGGAATCAAAGATTCTCACTTTCCTTAGGATAAAAGGATCAACAAAGTTCTCCGATATATTCAAGAAATTTGGTTGTCCAGAAAGTGCTGTCCTGAACCTTCTGAAGAGAGGATTTGTGGAAGTATACTATAAAGGAAAACCGCTGAAGCTTGATGGAGTCAGCAAATTTGAAGGGCTTTCAGAGAGAGAAATAAAAGGAATACCTGATGTCTTCTTAGCAAGAGTGAAGGAGTTTGACGGCGGGTTCTCTTATAGGATAATAATACCTCTTTCAGCAAAGGTGAGCCTGAAATGGAGCTATTAAGTGAGATAGAAGAAAAAGCATCCAATCTCAGAGAATTTTCAGGCCAAATATTAAAGATGTGGGAGAGTGGAAAGCCAGTAAAAGACATAGAGCTTGAAAAAATTAGAGGATTACTGATCGATCCGGAGGCGATGGAACTCATCATAGAGGATATAAGCAAAACTATAGAGGAATATGACTACACTGGGATTTACTGTATTGTAGGTGAGGCAGGAAGTGGGAAGTCTCAAATAGCTTTATTTGCCCTAAAAGAGCTGAAGAAAACAAGACCGGATGTAGAGCCGCATTATATCAGGATAGAAAGTCGAGATGACATCGATAAAATTGGCAATCTGCTTGAAAATTTGAGAGGAAGAAATGTGATTTTTATAGACGAGATGGATTCTCTTCTGGGTAGTCTAAGCGAAGAAGAAAGGAAAAAAGTCGTTGAAAAGCTCGGAAGTATACTTATTCTTCACGCTGAGGAGCCAAAAGATAATAAAAGGATTGCAGTTATTCTTCTTCTGAACAGAAGAAGTTATAATGCAATAGAAAAGTATGATCAGAGATTATGGAGAAGGATTAAGAAATTTAGACTTGGCATTCCAACAGACTACGAAAGATTACCTCCTGAGAAACTTTTGCCCCTAATGAAGGGGATTCTTGCACTCATATACTCAGCTGAAAAGGATATTTTTCCAAAGGATCATGCATCAGATGTCCTTGCAATGCTCCTCGAGTGGGGAAGGTTCTTCAGAGAGAGGGTAACTGGGTTCGACTCCGTGGGAACCTGTGTAAAAAGTCTTCTTAGTGAATATATGGTTATTCTGAGGAATTTAAGGAAAGATTTCATGCCTCTTGATAAAACAGAAGAAGGAGATAAAATTGAGGAGGTGCTTAAAGGGCTTATTAGCAGGTATATAGGAAAGATGAGGTTTGAGGTTGAGAAAAAGCAGTATATAGCAGAAATTATGAAAATGGAGGGTCCTGGACCGGATCTATGCTATGATATCTATCCAGGCGTGATAGCATCAGGAAGGCCTGTGAAGAAGGTTAATATTGAGATAAAGTGCGGATATTATAGCAGTCTTAAGGCAAGAAAGGATCAGCTGATAAAATATGGACAATCAGGTCCCCTACTAATAATATGGATCTCCAAGGAGGAGCCGGAGCATATAGAGGATCTGATAAATGAGATCGAGAAAGAGATACAAAATCCAATTGACTACATATCAATACCCTATGAGCTGATGAGACCAGCGATATATCTGAGCGATCCTTTTGGATTTCTTGTAGATCTGAGGATAAAGGAGGATCTGGAGGCAAAGATACAGAACTCCCTCAGGTATATAGAGATTTCATCAGGAGTTCCGGAGAAAGCAATGCCTAAGGTAGAGGATCTTCCCAAGAAATGCAAGGAAATAGCAGAGAAGCTGGTACAAAAGCTGAAGCCTGACGAAAAAGATGGAAAACAAATAAAGGTGGGAATTACCAAAAGTCGCTTGAGCGAAATAGCAGGTGCTATGGGAATTCAGATAGATGAAAAAGAATCGGAGTCTATTGCTATGGAAATGCTCTCTGAGCTGGAGAGGCAAGGATTTTTCGGCAGAGAGACTGCAGGGTCTAAAATATTCCGTAGCAGACTTCAGGCATGGAAAACAAGAAGGGATGAGGGGATAGAGCTTGCCGCTAAAGTTTTTGTCAGCAGGCTGAAAATGACCTCCTGAAATTGTAAAACATTAAAGCAGAAATTTCACAAGGGATAAGCTCCTTTATCCTCCACGAGAGGTCTAAGGCTCTTGGAATTTCGGCATTCATCAAAGAATTCTGAAGAAAAGCGATATTAAATAGTCAGTTCATATTTATTATCTTCTTTTACCCAAAGAAATATAAAGAAGAGCTTCAAGCGAAAAGCTATGGACAGGAAGTATGTTATCCTGATCATTGTTCTGCTGGCGATTTTGTGCTGGCAGCTCATCCAGTACAACAAACTGCT
>NZ_RCOS01000024.1 GCF_003947435.1 Candidatus Methanodesulfokora washburnensis | reverse complement strand
GGACAAAGGTGGGAAATGGAACTGTAGAGAAGGTTGACATTCTCCCTAAAACCACTTCATGCGACAGCGGACTCCTTGATCTGTACTACTCTGAGCTCGGAAAAGCAGTTGTGAGCTTTCTTCTTCAGGGAAAGGTTGATGTAAACGTTAACGGAACCATGAAGGTTAATGTTCTATTCTTCCCCGTTGAGGTTAAGTTCTCCGAGACTAGGACGATAAAGCCCTAGCACAATTGCTGCTGTAGAGGATCTCTCTAACTAAATTCATTGAAAGTATTCTTACTGGATTGTTGAACTTAACTAAGTGAAGTGTATCTTTCCAGCTTGCTTTATTTTGGAAGCTAATTCAAATAATGATAAGTAGAGTAGAACTAAGAAAGGAGAGTACAGCGTGAAGGGAACTCATATTTTATAAGTTCTTAGTCTTCTCTTAATAAGAATTAACTTCGAAACTGCAAAGATATAAAGAAAATAGCTTTATTTTCATAAGAAAAACTTATTTATATTTTCTTGCCTAATTCTAGGATGATGAGAGTCAAACCCAAGTTAAGAGAGGATCATATGCAGGATGCTCTCTATATTTTTGATGAAGAGACCGGTTATATATTCGAACTTAACAGCACGGCTGCACTTATCTGGGATATGATAAAGGAAGGGCTGAGTGAGGAGGAAATCTTTAAAAAATTGAGGGAGATATTCGGAGAGGATGACTCTAAGATAATGTCTGATCTAGACAATTTCATTAGAAAGTTGTTAGAGTATCATCTTATTACTAAGGAGTGAGGGCAATGACAAGAATCGGAATTACATCGTTAAACTCAATACTAGGAGCTCCTGGTTTGGCTGTTGCTAAGTGCTTGAAGATGGCGGATGAAAATTTGGATCTCATAGGCTTGGATTATACTCCCTCCTCTCCAGGAGTCTTTGATCCTATCTTCAGTAAAGTGAGGGCGTTGCCCCCTTCTTTAACTTATGAATACATAAGAGCCCTCAAGTTGATTGCAGAAGAGGAGAACCTAGATGTGCTGATACCAAATACTGATCCAGAGGTAGTCGTGATATCGAGATATTTGGAGGAGTTGAGAGACTCAGTGAAGTTACTCATTCCATCATATAGTGTCGTCGAGAAAGTGAAGGACAAAGTATCAGCTGAAAGATATATGAGGGAAAAGAAGATTAAGACACCCAAAAGCTATATTGTAGATCTTAAATCCCAGAAACTAGACATCGATTTAGGGTATCCTGTTCTAGTTAAATCGGAGGAAGGGGTCTTCTCCTGTATCAACAAAGAGGAGCTCAGAATATGTCTGAAGAGGTTAAGGATCTTTGGCTTTAAGAATGCTCTAGTGCAGGAATACGTTGAAGGCGATGAATATAGCATTGCATCGGTTGCGATAGATGGGGAAATAAGAGGATGGGTGATGCAGAAGAAGCTTGCACTCTCGGATTTTGGAAGTACATTAATGGGGGTCACTGTAAATAATGAAAGAGTACTAAGGATAGCGGAGGATGTTATAAGAGGGTTAAGATGGACTGGTCCTTTGGAAATCGAGTTTAGATCCGCAGGAGAGGAGCTTTTTCTGACGGATTTTAATCTTAGATTTCCGGCGTGGATATATCTCTCCCCTTTTGCTGGAGTAAACCTGCCTTACTTGCTCCTCAGGCTTATTTACGACAATTCTGTGAAAGCAGCAATGCAAAAAGTTGGAGTAATAATTTTAAGAACCATAGAGGATAAGATAATAGACTTTCGCAAACTAGGTGAGCTAATTATGGAGTTCAGTAGTCCAAAGCTATTCCTTTCCCATAAAAAGAAGTCATCTTCCTGATATCTGTTTTAAACCGGGTTATTCAACGAAAGCTCTTCTTACCTCCTCGTACTCGTTATTCTCCCTTAATATAAAGATCTTAGGTCTAGGCCTCATAGGATGAGATGAAATGTTAATAGAGTAAGCACCAGCATCTTTCACCAGCAAAATGTCCCCTTCTTTGAGATCAGAGGGAAGATATGCCCCAACCCTAATTACATCTGCTGAGACACAGCTGCTTCCATATACGTCCGTTTCAACTAATAATTCCTCTTTTCCCGAGCTAATACACTCCACTTCATGAGAAAGGAATGCTGAGGAAAGAATATCAAAGTAAGATGCATCTACAATGGCGATTTTTCCTATATTTCTTGGCCTCTTTATGGAGATAACTTTTGTTGCAAGGACAGCACAAGGACCTATAAGCGTTCTTCCAGGCTCTAAAAAGATCTCTTTATCCTCGTTTAATCCAGAAGATATCGCTAATGAATATTCATTTAAAGCTGGTATTCTATCTCTCGAAAAATACTCAGGAGTAGACTCAAGAGCAAATCCTCCACCTAAGTTTATAGTGAGCTCAATGTTATGTTCTTTCTCTATCTTTTTAGCTAAGTTAGACATTTTTTCAGATAGCTCTTTATAGAGTTCTAGTTTCGTTATTTGTGTTCCTATATGTGCATGAATTTGATATAAGTTAGCTCCCATCTCGATTACCTTTTTTGCAAACTTCAATATTAGCTCCTCGTCCATCCCAAAATGAGGGGCTATCGGATAGCTAACTGAAGGTCTAACTCTCAAACCAATATTTGCCCCTTTAATTGCATTTTTTGAGAGAATCCTATTTATATAGTCAAGCTCTTCTTTTGAATCTACATTTATCACAAGTATATTTTTTATTAGAGCTTTTTCTACATGTTCTCTCTTTTTATAAGGTCCGTTAAAAATTATTTTCGATGCAGGTACACTAATCTCCTCGGCAATTCCGAACTCATCCCCTACAACCTCAGAGAGGAAGCCCATTTCATTAAATATCCTACAGATCTTTGGAGCGTTACAGGCTTTATAGGAGTAGGCTAGATGCAAATTTTTTAGCGAGTACTCCAGCTCCTCTCTAACTTTAACTCCCCTTCTTCTGATAAGTCTCTCAAAGAAAACATAAACTGGGGAACCATATTCCTCAAGAATCTCCTCTACTTTTGATCTTTCGATTTCAGTTAGACCTTCCAGTATTGATCACCTCCTCTACCTCTTTTTCCACCCACTTCCTATTCTCTTCCCACCATCTTTTACCGAGAATCTGCTCAGATATATATTTGTAACCAAAGATTATCCTGTCTAAGAGATCTCCTTTGTCTTCCTCCATTCTCCTTCTCCACTCTTCTTTACAATCGCACTCGTGATCCCAAGCCTCCTTGAGAAAGTTTTCATCTCTGGTATATTGAAACATTTTTATCTTGGACATAATGTAATTTGTGCATTTTGAACAGTTTTCGGCTGTTTTAAGGAGAGTTTCGTTGCTTAAAAATCCGGCTAGAACAACTCTTTTCCTATAGCTAGAATCCAGCCTTCTTAGGACCTCAAGCAAGCTCCAAAGCATCGGCAACTTGTAAAGGCCTCTCTCCCAGAGCCAATAATTTAATGTAAACTTTCTTAGATTCGATGTCATAAGGATAGCATAGGTTCCACCATTGTCAATGACCCACCTTATTGATGAAATAGCATCTTCTACGGCTTCCCTTTCCGTGAGAAAAGCAGGTTTCAGAAGGACATGAGCATTAGAAAGAAAACCTATTTTTTTTGATAGTTCAAAAAAGTTCAAATAGAGCTCCTGTCTTGTCCCCTTGTTAACAATCAATTCCCTCACTATGGAATTACTGCTTTCTAGTCCTACTCCTATTGCAAGTTCTATGTCATTTAATATCTCCATAGAAATCTTGATATCCTCTTCTCTAACATGATCTACTCTTGCTTCCGTCTCAAAGCTCTTTACATACCCTGAATTTCTTACAAGAGAAAGGATATTATTCCTCGCAACCAGAGGTACTTCATTGGGATCAAAAAATGATCCCATAGGGGCTATCTGAAGGTAAGGCCTTCCTCTACAGACCTTTAGACCGAAAGAAGCTTGGGCTATCAAGAAGTATGGGGACACATAGGAACCCTGTCCACCGAAATTACACATAGTACAACCTCCTGACAAGAACCAACTGCATCCTCTTGTCTCTAAACCTATTAATGGCATATCATACGGCTCTCCACCATAGTTTCTTGGTAAATAGTATATTGCTGGAGGCCAAGGATTTGTTTGTGGAGGATTAAAAGCACCCTTCCTTAGTTCTCTCATTATCATACTAAGAAATTTCATATCGATCACTCACAACTGGAGGAAAAGAACTTTATTATTGCAGATAAGGGCTTTCTTAGCTCTCATATCATATGCTGCTATGTTGAAGGATTTCTCCGAATTGAAGACCTCTCTATCTTTCATGGTCTCAATTATAGAGTTAATATCTACATTATTGAGTTTTTTCAGCTTTTCTTCTAGAAGAATTGCTCTTCTTAGCTTACTTGAGATAGGTTTACTCCAGAAAAAGTTTCCTAAAACTAGAAATTTATCAACCTCCTTTAAAAGTATTCTGCTTGGTGGATGAGTCTCTATTAAAACTATTTTCCTCTGATCCCCTATTAGGAAATTCCACTCCATCATATGAGGTCCTTTTCTCATAAGTTCAATGGCCTCATTAGCATCTTTACATCTATCCAGAATTATTCTATTCATAAGGAAGGGGGATAATCCCAGCCCCTTTATTTTGTTAGAAACTTTCGTAGTTACTATAGCTAAGCCCTTTTCGTTTATGCCATCGGTTGGGTAAAGATAACAATCCGATCCGATTATCGACCGATATGATTTATCAGGCCCTAGCTTATAGTAAGTTCTGACTTTTATTATTAACTCCTTATTTATGAGGGGGGGCTCATAGTTTAAGACTAGTAAAGTTCTTCCTTTATTAACCAAGCCAACTGCCTGACAGGCAGTAGAATATGAGGAACAACCGCAAAAAACAATATTTGACAGAACTATTTCATAAGCTATTCCGGTAGAAATAGAGATTCCCTCTATTTCGTCCAAGAGTAAGGGGTGTACATTTTTGATAAACTTTTCTATTTTCTTAGCTAATCTGACAGTTTCATTGGATGGATGTCTAAAAATAGGTAAATTATTTTCCCTACAGAACTTCTTATGGATCTCTCCGAATCTCTCTCCTATTCTTTTGTGACTTCCATCTAAAGCAATTACTTCGATCATTAAACTACACCCTCTTTTAAGCTCTTGCCACTTTTTCTACGCATATCAATAAATTTTTCCTCAGGTCTTAAACTGAAAAATACAGAATATTTCCTAATTAGAGGAGGCGAATATGTCTTCTTTCTCTCCATTGCATCACCCTAGAAGCTTAAAATCAGGATCACCGTAAAGAATATAGCTAACTTTCTCTGGAATACAGTTGTAGATCTTTGTAGTTTCTCTTACTGCAGCTACTAGGGATCTTCCTACAGTCTCCCTTTTCTCTAAGAGGCTTTTATAGAATACCTCCGCAAATTTCATGGCAAGATCATCTTGCACTGCATACCATGTCCCGATATATGCAGCAACACCGATTTTCAAAGCGAATTCAGCAGGATTGGTAATATATTCCTTTCCCTTGACCAAACTCGGAGGACTAGCGGAATCGCATGCATTAACAAACATAATGAATGGTGGGTTCCCCTTAAGATCATCAAATAAGTCGACCACGGAATAAAATCTCTCACTAGAGTTTTCTCCTTCTAGATATATCCCGAGAATCCCAGAAGATTCTCTTTCCTTATGATATAACATATGACCAGCATAATGAATGATATCCCACTCTTTTCTTATTTTATCTCTTAATTCATCTCCCTTATATGCTTTTTCTATGTGAACATAGAATCCCCTGACTTTTATCTTCCTTAAAATAGTCTCTACTTCCTTTATCTCTTTTTCTAGACCAGGAGCCTTACAGTAGGGACATTCTTCTCCTAAGTCCTCCTTTTCTACTTCTTCCTTTCCCTTTATGAGAAGGATTCTAATTAAATCATCTTGTTTTCTTCTGTATCGTCCTAAAGAAATACCTGAGAAGATTCTTCCGATGGGGAGAAATTCTCCAAGAGCTTTACCTCTTTGATCTTGGAGTTTATTACCATCATATCTTATAAATTCCCATGGTATTATATTAGATTTAAAGTCTCTTTCTTTGAAATATAATATTAGTGAGGTTTTTGATTCCGATAATTTTTTATTAGATACTATACTCTCAATAAACTCCCTTAAGCGTATTTCCTGAGGGCTGAGCCTGAATTTTGAAGTACTTGCAAAGAACTGAGATAATTCTTTTTTCCCTCCCAACTCTCCTCTACCACTTCTCAAAGCACGTGCTATTTCTATATTTTCTTCCTCATACTTTGATAACTCATTTAGAAATTGATCAAAGGATGGAGGTGGCGAGAATCTGATTGTAGTATCGTAATTAGCTCTTAAGGTTCCATCCTGTCTAAACTCAAAAACGGTTGTGTTGATATCTTCTCCCTCCTCAGAAAAGATTCCAATAACTACCTTGCTTTTCTCTTCTGGAACTTCAAAGTACTTCTCAGGGTTTCCTAGGAAAATACTCTCTATTGCTTGGAAATTATCATAGTATTTCTTAAGGAGGAGATAAGCAAGATAACTGATATCAAGTGCATCCTTGTCTTCTAGACCTGCTGCTCCGAACATTCTAAATTTTCTCTTCTTCCTTTCACCATATGTCTTAGTCATTGATCTTGCCACGATCCCCAACAGTAGATATAAGCTATAGATATCATCACGATCCTCGAGTGTGAAATATGCCACTTTAAGGCAGTCCTCATACATCTTTATTAAAAGTCTTGCTAGAAAGGGGCAGAGCAGAAACTTTTCCATCCGTCCATAAGGATATACTAGGAATACTTCACTAAACTGTAATTTGTTTTCTCCTCTTTCTGTCTGTAATTTCACTCTAACCTTATCTAGTAATCTATGCATTAACATTTTAATTAAACTTTCTAATTTATCACTGAGTTGTTGACTAAGATCTTCTGATTCTAAAAGTTGTAGCCCCTTAACAGCTTCCTTCACAAATTCCTCCTTCAGAATACCGTCGAGGGTATCTAATAAGCTCTTTCCGTGGATTATCATCCATATAATGTGAGCTAGATAGAGAATACCTTCCTTTGTATTTATATTAAATGTATCCTTAGTAATTTTAAGAGCATTTTCTCTAGATGCATCTGATAGGATTTCTGATAATTCCTTATCAAAGAATAGTGTTATATAAGAACGATCTATGTTATTGGTAAATATTTCATCTATAATTTTTAAAATTCCATTTAACATTCTTCCAATATTTTTTAATATGTTTGAACTTCTTGCAATATCTTTAAATATATCTTGTTTTTCAGTATTATAGAAATAACTACTAAGGTAGTAAAAAACTCCAGATGTAGTTACCATGTCGTAGGTGATCCTAATCTTAGGATCGAGGAAATAGAAGTAGGGGTAGAATCCCAAGTCCTTCCCTTGGACATCATTGAGATACTGAATAATACTGTCTATTATCTTATCGATTCTTTTTATTAGATTCTCATCTTTTACTATCTGCTTTAATAAAATTAAGGCCTCAAGCATTCCCGCATTAAATAGTGGATTACTGGCTTCTTTGATTTTTTCTTCACGTATATTGAATCCCCTCATTGCGTCACTGAACTCACTTGGATCAATTGCACAAATCCACTTTCTTTCTTTTATTCTTTTTTCTAGCTCATTAACTAAATATTTACTCAGCTCGTGCAATATTTCCTCATTGCTTTTCCTTTCTTCCTCTTCATAGCAGTCGAATACAAGGCTTATTAGCGATGCTGCATCCGTAAGGGTCTCATCGGAAGGATTATCTTTAATTCTATTTGTAATAGTACTTAATTCTTCGTCAAATGCTTTCTTCAGATCCTTAGTTGTTTCTTCCAGTTCTTTATAAAAATCCTCTATATCTTCCCTTGCTCGTCTGATTCTCCATCCCCCCTACTTTTGAGGGGGGGGGAATATAAAAACATTATGTTTAAGTAAAGGGTTTGCTTACGTTGCTGTACTCTAACTAAAAAATATGGTGGTCTTGATGAACCCTTTGTGCACGCAACTTTGGGTAAATTTGCCATTCGCACAGATTTTAGCTTTTTATGAGATCTAATATTGTATTCTGAAATTCCCCTTTAAATAGAGTGAGAAAGCGAAAAATAAGGATCCCCAACATATTAGTCAGTGAAGAGGAAGGCATAAATAACCTTTTCTAGATTCAGCAATGTGTCTTTTTAGGGGAAGTATAATGGACTGGGCCAAGGCTTTCAGGACAGAGAGTTTATATAATGAACCTTTTTAACTCTCCCCTTTAAGTATGGCGTTCATCTCAGAAGTTTTTCCATATTTAATCAATTCTTTTATCTTTTCATAGATTTCCTTCTCGTCTCCAAAAAATCTTCCTCCCTTTTCCTTAATCTTCAATTTCCTAAGGAAAAACAAAATCTCTCCTGCTAAATCGTCTATATCTTTATCATTGTAGCTTTTGTGTGGTATGGACGCTAGGACAGAACCTACTCTCCTTTTATACCCCTCCTTGTAGAGGAATATATCTAAGCTGATTTTTTTAATAGGTAAAAACTTTCTTAAAGAACTTTTTTTGTATGCTTTCAGTATGATATGCCATTCTCCACCAGATAAATTAGCAGAAATGAAATCTAGCTTCCAATAAGGATTGACTTTAGCTTGGAATTTCTTAGAGATGCTCTTTATTTCAGAATTTCTTTGTATAATTGGAAGAATGTCTTCATCTACGGGAGGTCGGCTTTCACGTAAATAGATGAAGATAGTCAATATGGCAATTACTGTTATAATAAATGATATTAATATATGAAATAAAGGCGGATTCATTTCAATATATGAAAAAAACTGAAATATTCCAAAAATAGCTAAAAGTATAGTAACAGAAGTTAATTTTTTTCCTGTTTCTTCGGATATTCTCTCTGTAACTTCCATTCTTCTGAGTATTTCTGCGGATCTTTCCTCTTCCATCTGATTTATCGCAAATCCTATTGATACTTGTAAAAATTCAATTTTCTTTCTAATAAGATCTTCATTCTCTTTCAAAAATTTTCTGTATATCTTTTTAAATAAGATCCAGCAGTCCTCTGTACAGAAGTATTCTCTCATCCTAGCTTCATTTAATTTATCTATATACTTCATTACTTTAATCAATTTATTCCAGTAAAATAGAGAAGGTTTTCCATGATTTCCACTTTTAATATATTCAATAAGCTTGTCCAGTTCATTATTTACATAATATAATATAACTAAATGTCTGTATATTATTAAGGATGCTGATATAAAGATGCCTAGATCTTTCATTCTCCTCTCATCTCTCACAACACCGACTATCATGTTATTAACTGCAAGTGTGGAAAACTTAATATCCCAGAAATCTTCAAATTCTGGAACCCTTCCACCAGTAAATTCAGAAACCACATCTTTAAGGACTTCTAAGGATTGTTTATCCGAAATTACCAATAATAGCATAGATACTTTTTCATCCCCCTCCTTTAGACCAAGCTTCTCGAACCATTCACCTTCTATTTTATTAATCTTATCGGCAATATCTTCAGTGCTTACCGAAGATTCTACTTTTACTATAGCGATAACAGGAGAATTCTTCTCTTTTTCGCTTCTTGAGTTGAACAATATTGTATAACCCTTATTGAATTCGGAAAGTTTTACCTCCTCAACAACAGGATCGTGTTTCCACCCGCATTTTTTAATATTTAAGTTACACTCTAATTCTGTTAAGTCTATTATATCGGAAGAAGGGATTATTTTATCTCCTATTTGTGTGCAATTTCTTCTGGGGAAGATCCAGATAATCCACAAGTTTATTCACCTCTATCTCCTCGCCAAAATCCTCAGCTTCTCGATACATATCTTCATTCTACTTTTATCTTTAACATATTCTCTAATCAAATCCTTCAGAAGAAAATACCATGATGGAAGTGGTGGCGGTATTGCACGGTAATACAGACTGCCCGACCTGTGATTTCTGCTATACTCAACTTTTCCCATTTCCTTTACCGACTTCTTTATTCTTTCGTACTCATCATCCATTAAAAGCCTCATCTCATGGAGTCTGTCAATAACCTCAATCATTTTACCTTCATCCTCTAAGACCACATGAAAAAATCAAGAAGTTACATATAAACTTTTCTTCTAACTAATTAATTATTAGCATAAGAACTGGAAAAACCTCTTGAAGAATGCAGAGGGATCTGCTGAAAACATCTGGAGCTCTCCATCTCCTACGACCTACTCCTACGAGGGCAGGATGTATATAGAACACTTAGGCAATTACTGAAGCAATTACAAAGGGTCTGACGAGAATAAAGATGGAATAGGAGATATATCTTATCGCATAGGCAGCGAAAAGGATAGCTATGACAACTATCCGCTAGTTAAGACAACAGATAACTATATTCTGTCAGCTGAAGGCTTTTAAAGGCTTAAGATCTACCCTCTGAAATTCCTGCATCTCTCACTGATATCGTGAAAACTTTATATTTCTTCCTTTCAAAGGTAAAATGTGGACAAAGATGTAACAGTTAGGTTTCTCCGCAGTATTCCGGAACTAACAAAGCTAGGTTTCTCCTTAGCAGCTATTCTTATCGCAGGACCATACATATCGGCTGTGGGAGAACTTGGATCTGCTGTCTTCGACTGGATCAGGGAGAAGATAGGAGACAGGGCTGCTAAAAAGCTGGAGGAGAAGCTGGGTCTGGAAGGTCAGGTTGATGAGATAG
>NZ_RCOS01000023.1:4813-6073 GCF_003947435.1 Candidatus Methanodesulfokora washburnensis | reverse complement strand
GAGCTTGTTGAGAGGCTCGGGGTTTCAATAGATGACCTGAGGCCAATGTCTGCTGATGAAGAGATGAAGCTGTACAAAATGGTGAGAGAAGGTGGAAAGGGCTGTGCTCAACAATAACATGATACCTGTGACTCTCAATAGATACTTCATTAAAGAAAAAAGAGTTTAAGTTGGAAATAGGGATTATTTAGAAATTTGCAGAGTTATTAAAGATATTTTGCAGTGCGGGTAAATGTTTAAAATTCTTTAAATCCCAGTTCATAGTATCCTGAAGCCCTTCAACTCCTCATTATGAAGACCACGGGTCTGTCCATTTTTTCAGATAGCTCCACTGCTTTTCTCAGATGCACCTCCGGGCTTCCATTTCCCTCAACTGGTATCCAGCCGAAAGAGGCCCATCTAGCTGATATTGGCTCCTTTTGCTTCACTACCTCTGTATTTCCGGATAGCTGAGTCCCATTTCTGTCTACTATTGCTATCACATTGCTCAATCTGTGAGAGGAGGTTGTGGCAGCTGCTTCCCAAACCTGCCCCTCGTCTAGCTCGCCATCCCCCATTATCACAAAAACCTTTCTGTCGATACCATCTATTCTAGCTGCAAGAGCAATTCCATTTGCTATTGACAGTCCCTGCCCAAGGGAACCCGATGAAACTACCACTTCAGGAATCCCTCTTTCAGGATGAGCTTGAAGCCTTGATTCGGGCATTCCAGCTTTCTCAAGCTCCTCCTTTCCTATTCTACCTTCCTCGAAGAGAGCTGCATATAGGGCTGGAGCTGCATGTCCCTTGCTCAATATGAGGACATCCCTCTCCCTTTTCACCCTGAGGACAGCTTTTATTATTCCATAGCATGATATAGATGACTTAACGTGATTTCCCCCCATTTTCCCAGCTATCCTGCTGATCAGGCTTGACTCTGATTCAAGAAGATGGAGTATGAGGGATCCGGCTTCTGTTATCTCTGTCCTGCCATTTTCATATGCTATCAGCCCCATGTCCCTTAAGATCCTTGCATTCAGCTTCAGTGTGGACAGTGGGATTCCAGTGTTCCTTGAGAGCTCAAGAAGAATTGAGCTGAGGGATGAACCATTTGCACAGGAAATTCTCCTCAAAATAAGCTGTTTGTTCCTATTTATGGCTCTCCTCAAGACCTTCCTGAGCGAATCAGGGACAGATGAAATTGGAGGTCTGGATATTGGAGGGACATCACCATCACCGCTTAGTGAGGGAGCGGTCTATTTTTAAATATTCTGGGCATAA
>NZ_RCOS01000023.1:0-4713 GCF_003947435.1 Candidatus Methanodesulfokora washburnensis | reverse complement strand
CATCTCAGCTCAGGGCATAGAGGCTGCTATCTCCCCCAGTTCCATATCCACGAAGCCTGGAAACAAGGAAAGGTTCTCCCTTACAGTTTGGAATCATGGGAACAAGGATATAGAGATCAACGGGATAAGGCTCAGGATAACATCAAAGGAGCTTTTTGGAATACCCATACCGATATACTTGGGCGAATATGCCTTCCCCTTCGATAAACCCGAGCCAGTTGGGGCTGGAAAGCAGAAGGTAATCGAGAGAACCATAGAAATTCCCCTAATACCATTTGCAGGTAGTTTTGATGTGGAAGTATTGGTTGAGACAACTGGAGGCGTGGCTTCAACTAGAATGCAGGTCAAACTGCTCTACAGCTGGCTCTCGTTAGCCTTTCTCTTCGTCTCACTTCTCATAGTGATCGGCATAATTTACGCTATATTAAAGCTCTCCTTTAGGAGGGTAAGGAGGAGAAAAATCCACAAAATAGATGACCTATTGAGCGAGAGGGACAGGTATCACAAGCTCCTTAAGGAGCTTGAAGCTAAGAGGGGGAAGATTGGAGAGAAGGAGTATGAAGCGCTGAAGGAGGAGTACTCCTCTAACCTCAACAGGATTCAATCAGAGCTTGAGAGCAGGCTTCCAGGGCTTCAGGATGATCTAGCTAGATTGGAGAAGGAGATTGAGGACATAACTGGAGAAATAAGAAAGATAAAAGCAAGAGTTGAGGTAAAAGAGGTGAAGGAAAAGGAAGCTGAGGCGGAGATAAGAAAGAAGGAGAAGATGCTGGATGAAAGGAGAAAGAAGGCTGATGAACTGAGGGATCTTATCAGGAGAATAAAGGGCATATGAAGATTTTTCATATTTTAGGGAAAAAGCTTTGTAGAGGAAAGTAAGCTAAAAAGATGCATGTTTTTCTAAACTCGTTCCTGAAGCCCATCTCAACCCTATAGGTGATAAGAGCTCTTGCATTAGCACGCTCATCCGGTTTTCTTCATGCGGTCTTTAATTGCCTGTGTGACGATCTGCAGGAGCTCGCTTTCTGTTCCCCCTGTTTTAAGAAATTCCTCCACAGCTTCTAAGTATTCTTTCTCCTGCTCGCTATACTCCTCTTTCGCCCACTTCCACGTTTTAAACTGCAGTCCAAGGAGCTCCAGCCACCTAAACTTCCCTTCGGGGATGGGTTTCAGTAGCTTAACCAGCTCGATAGTGTTTAGGATGTCGTATCCTAGGCTCCTCAGGAATAGTAGCGCGGTCTTGTTTTGGGGTGATATCATGGCATAGATGGCGTCGCCACCCTTCCTCAGCACGTATTCCTCAACATGGTTCATTAGCGATCTGCCGACGCCTGCCTGCCGGTAACCGGGCTTAACGTATATCTCCTCAGCCCAGAAGCAACCCTCCCTTATGGAGACCCTTACGAAACCCACTGGATCTGTATCCGCGAAAGCTAGGAAGATAATGCTGCCAGAGTCCTCGATATACTGTTTTACTGATGACCTAATTGATTCGGCATTCTCGGCCCTCCACCCCTGCTTCTCTCTCAACTCGCTGTAGAAATCAAAATATAGCCTGACTAGGGCTTCAAAGTCGGATGCACAGGCTGTTCTCATGCTTATAGGCAAGTGAATCACCATGCTAAATGGAGTTCTCGCCGCAGGAACTTCCCCACGGTCGACCGAGAGCATCTATACCTACAGTTTCCATACTCGAGCTCACTGCGCAAAAGGCATTAAACAGAGCTATAAACTTAATGGAGTGCGCATCCTTTGCATTTACCCGTCCATAAACTTATAAAGCTGGACGGAAAGGTGGCCTGTGGAGGAAAGGATAGCTAAAAGAAATATAACAATAATAGCTCTCACATGGGCCCTGATGAGCCCCTTCTCCTCTGCTGTCAACGTATATGCATCACTCTTCATACTCGGGCTGGGAGGAGGGCCGGTGGAAGTGGGGATTATATCCATGGCCGGCACTGTCACATTGGCTTTCTCTAGGCTGATAGGGGGATATCTGGCTGATTCCATAGGTAGAAAGAGGATAATGGTCCCCATGACAATAGCATATGGTATCTTGACACTCATCTATGTCTTTGCAAGGGACTGGACTTGGATACTCCTAGGCTCTGTCCTGAGCTCACTAGCCCTCATGTACCAGCCAGCCCTTCAAGCCATGATGTTCGACTCTCTTCCACCCGATAAAAGGGGGAAGGGAATTTCATTCGCCAACATGCCATCCCAGATCTCGTCTTTGGCTGGACCTCCGATAGCAACATTGATCGTTGCATCAATGGGGTTGATTAAGGGGATGAGATTTCTCTACTTGCTCGTTACTGTCTCAACAGTGCTATCCGGCATAATCAGGATTTTCTTAGTTGAGATAATAAGAAATAAAGCTGAAATAGGGATAAAGCATGGTGTAAATGAGTATACAAAAGCTTTAAGAATGCTTAAAGGGGATCTCGGAAAGCTGATACTCACAACCTCATCGGTAGCTGCCCTCTACAACATGGCCTATCCATATGTCCAGATCTATGCAGTGAAGTATCTGGGCATCACTGTTGAGGAGTGGGGGATAATATCGACAGTGGTGACTGTCTGGTCCACCTTTACCACACTGCTTTCCGGATCTCTGGCTGATAGAATCGGAAGAAACATCGTCATGTCCCTTGGTTATGCCTCCGGCTCCATTGGTTTAGTGATGATAGCTCTAGCCCCAAGAGGAAACGAGATCTATCTGCTCATCTCCCTCCTAGTGAACTCCTTCTTCTCCTCCGGTCCAGCAGCTCAAGCTCTTCTATCAGATCTCACCGATGTGAGCTCAAGGGGAAAGGTGATAGCGATAAGCGGGCTTCTTGAGGGAAATGCTGCGGGATTCATGTCTGCAGTAGGTGGAGTTCTCTACAGCACTGTGGAGCAGCTTACATTTGCCATCCCAGCTGTGTTGCTTGTCCCCATAGTAGTTGCAACATGGAAATTGCTGCCACAGGGATCTGTGTCAGCCAAACTTTAGATAAGTTTTTTATGCTTCAGCTCAGGGATAAGGGATGCCCGTATTTCATGTGCCACATAAAGGGACATTTTACGCCCTGCTAATTGCAATTGTAGCAATTGTATCCATGCTTCTCTTCTTTGGATTTGTTGGATTTGCTCTGAAGAGGCTTGGATTATCATCAGAGCTTGTCCTCATTCTAATGATCCTGAGCATTGCTGGAAGCTTCATAAACATACCGTTGATGAAAATAAAGAGCTTAGTTCCCATAGTCTCCATCAGGGAGATATCCGTTTTCGGGATAACATTCAGGGTTCCATCATGGAATTTGAAGGAGATGACGACAACAGTAGCTGTCAATGTCGGTGGCGCAGTTATACCTGTGCTTGTCTCAGCCTATCTCCTGTACAGATATCCCTCAGCAATCCCAATTGCGATAGCCGGTATAGTGATGGAGTCCTTGATCGTTTACCAGATTGCAAGGCCGGTGCCGGGAGTAGGCATAGTGACGCCAATGATAATTCCCCCAACTTTTGCCGCCCTTGTTGGCATACTGCTGGGGGGAATTGAAGCCCCCATAGTTGCCTATTGCTCGGGGACAATAGGAACTCTGATAGGGGCAGATATAATGAATTTGAGGAGGGTAAACAGGATAGGAGCTGGAACTGTCAGCATAGGAGGAGCTGGAACATTTGATGGCATATTCCTGTCAGGCATAGTTGCAGTGCTGCTGACCTGAAGAAAAAGGATGGGTTGAGGGGATCACTTCAGCTTGTACTTCCCCTCTCCTGTCTTCTCTATTTTCCCTGCTTTCTCCAACCTAGTTAGCTGTCCCTTCACTATGCCCTCCTTTGCTCCAGTTGCCTTCACCAGATCCTCTAAGGATCTGGGACCGGACTTCAGCTCCTCCAGTATTTTGTCCTTCACCCCCATCCTCCCACCCCTATTTCCATATACTGATTCCTGATAAAAAGATTTATTTTATAATTTAGATAAACAGTTTTCTTTTTATAAAGAAGTTTCCCTGAAGGGCTGTGAGAGGAGAGATATTCATAGTGACAGCAGCCCTTCTGTGGAGCACAATAGGCATAGCCGGCGCGCTTTCCTACAGCTGTGGAGGAGATGTAATGCAGCTTCCTGCACTTAGAGCTCTTTTTGGATTTTTAATAGGACTTCCTGTTGTTAAGCTCAGGTTTCTCGATAAAAGATATGTGATAATGGGTTTTCTCTTCACAGGACCTCTTTTCATATCCTATCAGATATCAGCTGCTGTTCTTGGGGTTGGAACTGCTGCATTTCTCCTTTATACAGCCCCGGTCATAGTCTCTCTGGTGTCAGTTCCAGTTCTGAAGGAAAAAATAAGCTTAAAGAGGGGAATTTCGATTATAATGGCGCTTACAGGGGTTTTTCTTCTTGAGGATCCATCTAAAATAAACATAATAGGCATAATACCAGCTCTAAGCTACTCCGGCATAATAGTTTACTCGAGGAAGCTTGTTTCGGCAGGAGCTGATCCAATGGACGTCGGAATTGCCCCTCTCCTCTGGGCCGCTCTTGAGGGGGCTCTTGTATCCGGTTTCAGCATGACTAGGATTACCTTCTGTTCCGTCATCGCATCAATCTACTTGGGTGCTTTCACGGCGCTTCTCCCCTATGTGCTATACTCAAAGGGGTTGAAGACCATTGAGGCAAGCAGAGCGAGCATTATATCAACTTTAGAGCCCCTTTTTGCCACATTA
>NZ_RCOS01000022.1 GCF_003947435.1 Candidatus Methanodesulfokora washburnensis | reverse complement strand
AGTCTTGAACTGTAACATATACTGGTTTATTGTGAACTCTCTGCCTCACCTTTGCATACACCCTGAGAAGCCTTGAGATGTGATTCTTAGGATATTCCTTTACGTTGGGATCTCTGAAGATCTCTATTCCAGAATCTATTATTACCTCTTCTGCATATTTCAAAAGTGAAAATTTGGGGTGCATGACATTGATTAAAATGTATGGATATGGTCTTGGTGGACTTGTGAACAGCTTAACTGTATGCATTTACTACCACCCTAGAAAAATAATGGAGTGGAATTCCACCTACCCTTTCCTTATCCATATAATAGGCGGTTCAAAGCACGGCATCCAGATTTTAATCCATTTTGCCATCTGATCCTTTGTCATCTTACCTACCCAAATAAATATTTTGTATTTAAATTTCTTTTTGTTCTCCCCTCTACTGAAGAAAGCATAGTAGTATTTTGTATATTCGCTGTAGTATATTCTCAGTAACCTTCTTTTCCCGAAATTAACAGGAGTAACATATTCCCATACTGTAATATAAGCCCCATCATATTGCTTATTCAAGAATTCCCATGCATGACGCTTGACAACTTCTTTTTTCCATTGCCCACCTTCTGACAGAACATGATAGAAATGACGGTAAAGATAGTCTCCATCAACTTTTATGAAATGAGGTAACCTTTCTTTGACCATATTATCAAGAACATTCTCTGGATAGTCCATCAGCTCTCCGCTAATCCCAGTGTTCTTTCTATTTTCTAAAATTCTAGCTATGTCCGAAACAACCTCTTCTTCAAGTCTTTCCACAAGCTCTTTCCTAACCTCAAAAGGCAGATCCAGTCTTTCATACATCTCATTTAAAAATGTCTTAACATCTACTGTCTTCATATAATCACCTTTCCCCTCAACAATTTAGCCTCTCCACCATCTTTTTGCTCCAAACCCTCTATGAGGATCTTCAGTATATTTCTGATGTCTCTAAGAGCCAGTATCATCTTTTGCTCTTTGAGCGATAGATAGAGAAGATCCGCAGTACTCAGCTCGTTTAAAAGATTCATATCCCTTTCCAGATTCTCAAGCTCTTTCCTCAACCTCTCAACAACTTCTGTCCTCATAGACCACCATCATGAAAAGAAGGAATGGAGAAAAATAAAAAGTTTTCGTTTACACAGAGAATAGATACATAGCTATGTCTTAGGATTGAACGGAGCTGGAAATCCCTTTCTTCTAGGCTCTAAAACAAATATGATGTTATCGGATGCGAGTATTGTCTTTCCCCTTTTCCCTATCTTGAGGAATTCGTCTTTTCTGAATATGAACCATCTGAAGTGATTACATCCGCTAGGACATGTCTCCCTGTGATACCATGATTCCATATCATTGGGCATGTTGATCCGACATATTCCGTTATATTCCGTGAATAAAGTGGTGTAGTCTATGGGGCACTTGTACCTAGTGAAGCCAACACCTTTGACAACTATAAATATAGGCTGAACCGATAGAATTCTGCACTTCTGAGACTCCTCGTAAACCTGAGAGAACGGAAACCTGTACCCTACCTCAACAAGGGCTTCATCCACACACAGAGCGTTATCGGATGCCGATATTTCAGTAACTGAGCTCATCTTCTATCACCTTATATCACTTCTCCACCTTTGACAGATACCACATCATCTCATATATCTCATCCAGAGCCTCATCCACAGAGAGCTGACCCATAATTCCACCTCCCCACACCTCATGGATCAACTGTTATTATAAATGGAGACCAAGCTGTTGAGGCATACCAGAACACAGCATTACTGCCCCTTTTTATCCTACCCGTTACAGAGCTATCCCATTGAGTTGAGACGAAATATGTAAACCCAGTATAGTACATCTCCATACTACCACCCTTATTTCTTTAGTCTTAGAATACCACCATGCATTATCTCAATGTCCTTGTACTCAGGTATTGTCTTCATGAGCCTCAGCAATCCGTAGAGATGAGTCCACGAGCATCCAAGCAACAGAAGCAACTCCTCTTTAGAAGTTACCTTTTTTTCCCTCACAAGCTTGGCTATCATATCCATCTCCTTCTTGTAGTTATCCAGAGCTTTTCTAACCATCCTTATCACCCCCCGATAGGCGGTCTAGCCTTCTTTTTAGCCTCGTAAATTAGATCCCTCATTGAGAGCAGAAGCATTATTGATAATGCAAACAGGGAGACTATGGTCTCTGGAAGGTTCTCCTCCATTGTCTCATCAATCAGGTTCTTGTACCTCTCCATCGTCTGAGCTAGAGGAATTGGATCTGATTCGTTAAATGCAGTTGCGAATATATCACCTAGAGGAAGGGAGTTAAGTGCTTTTATTACGTATTCATCGGTCAGCTTTTTATCGCCAGACTCTAGATATGGGAGATCTTTCAGGAATGGGTATATCTTAAATGATGTAACGAAGGTCTTTGCATTCGCATGTGGGGATGGATTTTTAGGAGGCTGTTTTACCACAGATACAGTCATTTCCTCTGATGTTTCCACAATTTTTTTCGGAAAAGACTGTTCTATGCCGTAGAGGATAAGCGAGAGAAAGAGTGCTATTAGAAGCAATGCGACCCAGAGCTTGTAGATCCATTGCGGAAGGTCAAATACTAGGAAGGCTACTGAGAAGGTTATATACCCTATGAGGAATACACCAACAACAGCCTCAGCTATACCCTCTCTTATACGCACCATACACATCACCATGAGAAAATGAGAAGTGAAAAATAAAAAGTTTTCGTTTACACAGGAAAAGGTTTTAAATAGGAATACTGAATATTTCGTATGGGAGAAATTACCGAATCGATAAGGGAGATCCTTGAGATCATAGCCATTACAATAGTGTATGCACCGCTTTACATAGCAATGCTGATCATGGTCTGGATATGCAGTAAATCGGGGATCACAAGGATATGCAGAACAACAATGAGGATAGCACATATAATATACAAAATTAGAAAGAAGCTGAGGGATGTCTTTGGATAGAAAAAAACTTGAAGAGCTAACGATACTGCTTTTAGGATCTAATCAGGAAAAGCCAATACCCAGTAAGGAGCATCTAAAAGCCATGCTTTTTGTTCTTGAGAAGGTCATTGAGGGGGACGAAAAACTTAAAAAGCTAATAGAAAAAATGGAATAATGGGTATGCCTTATTAAGTTTTTCTCTCCTTGACATGGGAGTATCTACAGATATGAGGACACCATAAACCTAAAGAGCAAGCCCATGAGATCTTTACCTTGTTCTTCACTCTCTCCACAACAACAGGAGCAAGTACTATTGTCTTTGACTTTCCATCCTCGAAGTTATAGCAAGCTGATATAGAGGGCTTAAGCTCAATGTGTATTTCCCCCTCCTTAAACTCGTATGTCTCCTTTTTATTATAGGACATCCACTATTCATCCCCTCTGGAAAGGATGGGCTTCATATAATCACAAAGCCACTCATTTTTAAACTCATTGAGGATTATCCTGAAAACCTCATTGAGCCACCTAGCCTCTGATGCAAGCATCTCAGCAAGGTTTTCTTTATTCCTCTCTTTTAACATGTTGAGCATAATTGAGATCTCTCCATTTATTCTACCCACCATCCTAGCTATTTCCATTGTATCGTGATATGATCTCATCTCCATAAGACTACACCTCTTTTTTACTTCTGCTCTATTGCAAACTTGACCATGCTCAGCAATATGTTTCTCATTTCCTCTCTCTGAGGTATCTGGCTTTCAGCTTTTACCTTCTCTTTTACCTCTTTCCCTTCTATCACGAGAAGACCTATTCCGAGATCCCTGTACAAGGATGTGTCGGTTATCTCATCCCCTATCTCCTTAGGAACTGCTATATAAGAGTAAGCCCCCATCTTTCTATAGATAGCACACCTACCTATCGCATCGAAAAGCAGTTGTTTTGAATCCCTAACCTCAACAACTGCTAATACCTCTGTGTCATCCTCTTTCTTGTAGCCAACTATGCATGGCTTTATGAACTGTATTCCCAACATTGAAAGAGAGGGTATTCCCACAACAAACTCATCCATGAACTGGATAGCTCTGAAGCCGTTATCCTTTAGCCACTCAATAACAGGAGAGTAGAACAACTCCTCTTTCTTGGGTATATTCATCCCCCCTATTTTTTCCTGCACTTTCTTTATAAAGTTTTATCTATCTGTTTTTCCACTCTGCTTCTTTGGGCAGAACATCGAGAAGGAGCACCTTTCGCATTCCCAGCTGAACAGCGGAGTTCTCTCATAGCTAAGAGAGGATCTTATCATCTGGATTATCTCATCATCTGGTAGAGGATCATCGTAAAAGTACTCGGTAGCTCTAGTAGGAGTTATGTATATGAGCATCCCCTTTCTGCTTAAAATGTTCATGTAGATCCTAAGCTGTTTCTCATGGTGAGGATATGGAAGGGACATATCGGATAACGAGCTTTTTATCTCGATAACAGTATTAGGAAGGACGGCATCGCACCTACCCTTTAGTATTATCTCCTTTCCATCAACTGTAAATCTCTTCTCTATTTCCCTCTCTATCTCCACCAGAAGACCCCTCTCCTTTCCATAGATCTCTATAACCCTCTGCAATCCCATGTGGATGAGATCGCCATGCATGAACAGAGGAATTGTAGGAACAACAAGAAAAGGATACCTGTTTCTGAAATCCCTCTTTAACGGACACTCAAGAAGCTCTGTTACATGTATCTCGTTCTCAAGCCTGTGTTTATGCAACTCCATTTCAGTTTGCTTTATATGAATAAAAAAGTCTATTATGCTGTCCATCATACCACCTCCATCACTTCTCCTTCTTCTCCTTCTTCTCTCAACTGCCTTAGCCTCTGAGCGTCTTTCTTAGCCTCCTCCCTGTATTTCTTAAAAACAAAGAAAACACGATCCTCTGTAAAGCCTATGTAGTTAACATCATCCATGATGGATCTCCACGCCTTCACTATATCGTATTCAGAGTATCCTGTCTTTAATGCTAGCCTTTCCAAAGATATTTCCCCAGCATCCATTATCTCAAGAAGTATGTCATTAGCCACCTTATAAATAGGAACATTAGCCTTCTTCTTTTTCTGCATCATAAATCACCATCCCCACAAAAAGAGAGGGATGCGAATATAAAATCTTTTTGTTTCACAAAAAGTATGGAAGTGGATCAGAGAGGGGTGATAGATCACTGATTCAGCGATCCTTCCCTCATCATCTCCTCTTAGTGAGCATCGGTTTCCTTTTTAATCTTTATTTCATTTTTTCTCTTTCTTTGAAGAACTGGATTACCTCCTTTAGATCCTCTCTTGATATGTTGTCGGTTATCCAGAGAGCCTTGTCATTCAGCCATGCACCATATCCTTTTGGCAGATCTATCACCTTTATTCCCTCAACATTGAATACTGAAAATCCCTGAGAAGCCAATTTATTTAGCTCATCAACTAGCACCTTTTCCCCCAAGTATGTACGTATCTCTTTCCCATTCAGACCCAGTATAACCAGCCTTTTAAAACCCCAGCCGAATATATCATTGATCTCCTCATCCCTTATCAATCTGATCATTTTTCATCACCCCGCCTTCTTCTTTAATAACCTAGCCATTATTCTAGGCTTTTCCTTAGCTATTTTCCTCTGAATCTTTCTCTTGTGTCTGGCAAAGGTAACAGCACCTGCTAATCCCTTGGTTAAATTCAGGACATCACGTACCCAGACGGGCTTATCGCTACCATTGTGATTGTTGTTGAGAATCCACCTTGCTCTATCGGTTATGTATATCTTGATCTTTCTGCTATCCCTTTCCTTTTTTATCAGACCTTTTCTTTCAAAGAACCTGAGGATAGCCCTGCAAATATGCTCATCGCCGTAGTAATCCTTTATGTACGATAGCACCACTAAGGTGGACTTTCCATTGTTATCGCTGATTATTTTCAGCACTCTAAACAGCATCTCAAGATACCTACCACCACGCTCAGGCAAATAGACCGAAGACAACCTCTCTCCTGTTTGCATATTTTATCAACCCCCTACCTCTCATCATCCTTATATATTTCCTAACAGTTGAAGGAGCGTAAAAACCGCATCTATGAAGGGCTTCTTCAAAAAGCAAACGGGGCATGGAATATGGAAGCTTCTGAGACCCAAGAATATCGCATATAGTGTAGATAATCCTCTGGACAGGATCTCTGTATGAGTAGAGAGGACAATCACCATCAGCTTGAGTGTCAAAAGTCTTCATTATTACTATATTCCTCTTTCCCCTGAACCCCCTCTGTATCTCAATGAAGCCGTATTTCTCAAACCTTCTTTTCCAGAAGGATCTCTTGAAGACAGTATCTATGCCTATGGACTGTAAAGCCTCATTAAAGATAGGTTCACCAACCTGAGAGCCAGTGTATATTGTGAGACCCATATTCCTAAGAGCACTAAGGACAGCAATAAACTTCTTCTCTGTATTTTCCTCCTTTATGTTCTTCTTTTTCCTTTCCTTTTGCCTTTTCAGCTCATCTTCATCTATAGAGGAGAGGTACTTTCTCAGGATATATGTGATGAGCCTTGAGACACCATGTAAAGAGGGATAGAGAAGGTAGTTAAACCTCTTCAGAAGCTCATTCCATAATAACGGATCTATCTTAAGGTGAACGTCTTTGGGATTGTTAACAGGTTTCAAAAGGTGTGAACGTACTAAATCGAGGTCGTCTATAGCAGGTGAGGAGAGGGTATAGCGGATAGCCTCATCAACTATATATGTCCACCTTCTCTTATCTCCGTTTTTAAGGAGTTTGGCTATCTCTCTAGCTCTCTCATATAAAGGAAGAGGTATAACCACGTGTATCTCTATGTATCTCCTCTCTCCTTCTCTCTCCTCTCTCTCTTTTAGTAACACTACTCCTCTCTCCATTCATATCCCCCCTCTTAGTTTAAGGAAAAACAATATTTCAAGTTTCGTATGGCTCCCTAAGCGATACAGGTTCTCTAATCGCAGAGTGGAAATGATACTCCTAAGAATGGAGAAACACAGAACATTAAAGTAGAAAGAAGCTCTCTCCTGTCTCCTTTTATTATATAGTTTTAGTGAGATCCCCATTCCTTGACCCCCCTCTCTGAAAACGCTATATGCGACACCGATTATAGATGTTCGTGTCGGTTCTGAGAACAGCCCCCTACCGTAAAGTTTATATAGCAAGGGAGCACCTATACATGAAGATCTTACATCGGTCATGTCGTCACCTCTCCCACCTATCCCCTCTTTCTTTAAAACCCTTTGTCTTACTTTTTGGAAAGATTGGAGACTTTTGAAAAACGAAACCTTTAAATTCTTCATCCTACCCTGTTTGTTATGGTGATAACATCCATGACCGTACCTTATAGGACGGATGAGAAGGTGATTCTAGAGAGAATCGTGAGAAGAGCACTCCTTGAGATGATAGATGCGTACATACAGGTGGCTACTGGAAAATTCCCCTATGATCTCACAATAGAGGAAAGAGTGAGGATGGTGTTTGGTGGGTTCCTAGCTTCTGACTATTACATGATAGACGATAAGCTGATATTTTTGTCAGTACCTGATAACATACCAAAATACATAACGATGAAGGAGTTTGCATCGATAATAGGCGGATCTTATGTTGAGGGGTACAACTATGTTTATGTACCATTCAACAGCTTCATAGCATTCATGAAGAGGGATTACGAGACAATAAAGGGGGCTATCAGGAAATGAGGGAAGGTGGAATGAAGGATGCCTGAGCTTGAGTCTCTTGCGGTTAAACCAAAGCTTTCGGATCTGATAATTGATACAGACAAGGACTGGAGGGGATATTTAATAAAAAATCTGAAGTCTCTTGTCTTGCAGTCGCTTACAGCAGATCCAGCACTTGTAGCTGGGGAGATATGGTTCAGATCCGATTTAGGACAACTCAGATACACACCAGATGGCTTAACAGTATATGTTATAGACCCAGCCCCTGTTGTTGATAAGACATGGAGTGATACAACAGGGCATTACTTCAATTATGACCCCTCCTATCAGGCGTGGTCAGCTCTTCCAGCAATACAGCTTAATAGCCCAGCAACAGGTCATAAGAGAAGCTTTGAGGATGCCCAGACAGGTTATTGTTATGTTCATGGATGGTTGGTTAAACAAAAAGCATCTCTCTCAAGCAGACTAGATATAGTAGCAAAGGTAGGTGCCTATCGTAGCATTGTAGCCACAGGAGCTAATCTATGTTTTGTTATAGCAGATCCAGCAACCATAGATGTCAAGGCTAGGAATGATTCAGTCCCTTGGGTTTTTATGAGGTGGGATATGTCAACATTGGGTTATCCTAATGGTGCATATGGTCGGCCCCTTAGTGGTTACATAATATTTACATCACCCCCATCCTACTCATTCTCGCCTGCAAACCCCTCTTCCCTCAATTACAACTTGATAACTCAGATACCGAACAGCAGAAGACATATATTATATGGGTATGCTGATGCTTGGCCTGGTGATTGGGATCAATGGGCATCTCTCCAGTCTGGGGTTTCAAACACAAATTTAAGGTTCAGGGTCTCAACACCAGAGCCAGAAGTGGAGGTAATAGAAGACATAACACAATACCTCCCAGTTGATAGAGCTGTTATTGCTAGGTGGGATGGCGAAGTTAGGCTTTGGATTGAGAAAAAATACACAGGCATGATAGTTTCGTTGGGAAAGGATGTTGAGATAGTCTCAATTGATAAGCCAAACAGAAGTATATCCATAAACTTATTCGACAGGATGCTTTTAAGCGGGAAGGAACCCGAGAAAAACCATCGTGTATTGGACATAAAAGTGAGGACTGATAGATCTGACCTCCACAGGAAATCCTCGCTCTGGAGGATCGCCATAATGGTACGTGATAGGGAATATGTTGATGTAGCTCTAGGGGACAGCTCGTGGGATGGAGATAAATTCGGTTACTACATATCATCAATTTAAGTTTCCTCTTCTTTCTGCTCCTCTTTGGGCACTACCAGATTCTTAGCCTCGTCATCTCCACTAATAGTGTGGTATAAATAGTAAACAACTCTGGCTGTGGTAATAGCTATAGCATATAAGACATCCTTCATCTCCTCATCCGTTATTCTATTTTTAAATATAAACTCGTTAAGGCATTCGTCTAACACCTTACCCCAGTTTATCAGCTGAGTTCTCACAAGCCTCTTATATATTATTCTTGTGAAGTTGTGGTATGGGATCAAGTTCTGTCCAGTAACACCGTATATCCCCATTATATTCCTCACCAGCTCAGCACTATATTTGGTGAAAAGCATTGCCTTTCCAGCCCTAGCAATAGTCCAGTAGTCTATATTCCAAGTTACAGTTTTCCTGAGCTTTGTCATCTGCTTCTCAACCGATTCACTAGCCCTCTTTATCAGCAACGCCCTCTGAGAAATTCCTATAATGCTGAATATCTTATCATATTGTATTATAAGTTTTATGGGATCAGTTCCCTTCTCTCTCTCCTCCAGAATCTCGGAGATGTATCCCCTCACATTCGACAGAAAACTAAGTTCCTTCATGGTTATCACCTACAGGATTTTGGCAACATATATCGCATCCTAGACCGTGATCATCACGGAAACAACGTTCACATTCTTTAAAAACTTTACGGATCAGAAAATCGGGTGTTCTGAAATTCCTTCTGTGTTTCCTTTTCGGCTACTTTCTCTCCTTTCTCAAAAATTAGGTGCTAGATTAGGTCTTCTTCTTATAGGAAATTCTCAAGAGGCTCAGCTCTCTCAATATCCTCATTAAAGACCAGTCTTGCAGGCTCATCACGACCATGACATTTAATTATAGTTCTAGGCATTTCGAGTACATCTTCTAGCTCAATCCCTTTCCAGATATTCTTTGAGCGTATTTCTATAACGAGAAGGGCTTTTCCTTTATATCTATCTGCTATTTCAAGGACACGGTAGATCTCTGTTTCCAGTACATGTCTCAATGCAAAGAGGATTGAAAGTTATCTCTATCGATGGGACTCCTCTCTTTATGTAGAAGGTCTCAATGCAAAGAGGATTGAAAGGGATATTCTGCGAGTCTCTAGGGGG
>NZ_RCOS01000021.1 GCF_003947435.1 Candidatus Methanodesulfokora washburnensis | reverse complement strand
CCAGGAAAGTTTTAGAATAGTTTTCTTTAATTGGGAAAAGTTTGCGAAAAGTATTCCGGAAAAGTTTTCAGAAATTTTCTCTAAGGGAAAAGTTCGGAAAAGTTTTTTCTTCAAGAAAATTGCAGAAAAGTATTGGCTTGTGGAAAAGTATTCGGAAACTAATGTCCAGGGCGAAAAGTATTGCGAAACTAATAAAAAAAGAGAATATTAATCAAAAAGAGAAGCTTGAACTTTTTGAGGAGCATTATTTTGTTCTACTTGTTTCACTTGTTCTATTTGTCTTTTTTCTGTTACTCTCTGATTTTGTCCCTCAAAAATCTTGTAAATACCGTAAACGCTTAACGGAATAACTGCTACCGGAAATACGGTTAATCCTAAAGCTGTTAATATTGTTTTTGTTCTTGTTATTTTTGCTATTCTCTGCTTTTTGTGAATAGCAATTATCTCATTTTGTTGTTCAATTATAACTTTTTGTTGTTCTTCTATAACCGATTTTTGCTCTTGAATAACTCCATTTAATTCGGTTACTCTTTTTGCTAGCTCTATTTGCAATTTCTCAGCTAATTTCTTGTCTTCACTATTCTTTAATTGTTCTATTTGCTGTTTTAATTGCTCTATTTCCTTATTAAGCTCCTCTATTCTCAATTGAGCCAGCTCTAATTGCTGTCTGTAATGCTCAGCTTCCTGTTCTTTAGCCTTAATAAACTCTCTCTGAGCTTTTCTCCTCAAATCTCTGAAATACTCTCGTGCTTCTCTGATATATCCTCCTTCATAAAGCTCAGAAACTTCCGGTGTAGTAGTAGCTTGAGGATTATCCTTGAAAAATAGCTCAATAGCCTTATCCAAAACGGGCTTGGGAACTTTATACCTTATCCTTTTCTGCATGGTGCATGCACCGAAAATAAGAACCCCCCTATTTAAATGGAAGAAACCCCGAAAAAGTAAAGAAAAGTAATCTAGACTAAAGACACCTAAAACCTATTTTCAAAAATTTTCTTTAAGGTATATGATAAAAGAGCTACTAAAAGCAAGCCCAAAAAAGCTATTCCGACAATTCCGAGCATTTTTGTAAACAATAAATTCATAATCGCTTGTCCTAACATTATATCACCTCCTCCCATTTTTTAGCTGTGTTATTCACGATAACGGGCAGATTATAGAGCTTAGCTTTTCTCTCTATTTCTTCCACATCTATATCTGGATTATCTTGATTTTCAGCTAGCTTGACCCAAGCTTTTAAGGTGCTTGACCACCTTAGCTTTAGCTCTTTTATCAGCTCTTTAGGAAGCAAGCACTTCCTTAGCCTTATGCAGATAACTGTTGTCCTATCAAGAGGATCATAGATCAAGAAGACATATAGGTATTTCTCCAGCCTCATAATTTCACCACCAGAAATAACCCCCCTATTTAAATGAGAGAAAATAGGGAAAAGTAATAAAAAGTTATCCAACCACCTTGAGGTTATTCAGCTTCAGCTCAGTTAAGGCTTTATCAGTCTCATAAGGATCATTGAATAGAGCATTAGCTAGATCTCTCATAAGCTCACTATTTACGACAATAGGCACGTTAGCCTTATCCAAGATTTTAAGAACCCTTATCAATTCCTCATGATAAGTATAAGGATTAGCTGTCCTCTGGAATATATGAAACTCCTTGAGCCAATGGCACCTTAATTCTCTTAGGATCTCTCTGTCCAAAAACACACCTTTGAGGTATATGTTTATTCCGATTTTACCTCTTAGCTCTGAGGTTATAAAGACATGAATAAACTTGTTAGGAAGCATTGATAAAAGAGATTTGGAAAAGATAACGGTCATGCTATCACCTTATCCTAAACCACAAGTAGAGATCTACATGGAGATCCGGTTTATCGTCTTCCGTATAGCAGATAAATTGAACCTTAGCCCTAAGCTTTTTAGCGATTTTCTGGATTTTAGCAAGCTCACCCCAAGAGTTAAAGCTAAAGTAACCGAAGTTAAAGCTAAACTTGAAAAAGCACCTATCGTTATACTCTATCCCGTAATCGCTTCCTAAGAATTCAGCATGATCCCAAGCTTCCCTTATCTCTCTTTCGACTTTGGGAAGCTTCTTTTGTAGCTTTACTTCAAGCAATGCTCTCTTAACCTGATAAGAAAAAGATGGAGGGAAGTAGTGAATTACTTCAGATGTCATATATCATCCCCTATATATACCCAGATCCAGAGATCTAATTTTCCATTGTTCACTTCAGCAATTATCACTTTGCAATAGGCTATTGGGATGCCGTCTCTTTCTTTAGCCCACTCTCTGAACTCAGCAATGTTGAATTTCTCGATGCCTTTTGCCATGATGCTTATTACATCCCCCATATCGTTTAGATAATAGACCTCCCCGCCTTTTTCCTCAAAAAATTTGGCGAGGATTTCCCCGACACCGGACACAACTATCTGTCCCGACATGCTGGATCACCACAAGAACCATACCCCCAGATATAAACTAAAGAAAAGATGGAAAAGTGTGGAAAAGTTTTAAAGATATATAGTAATTGCAATTTCTTCCCCCCGCTGATGCTCAACTGTCTTATACTTCTCCTTTAGTAGTCTTATCCACAGCATTATATCCTCCTTATTCGAATAGCCAATATTATCGTCCAGCCTGATATAACTTCTTTCTAGGTTATAGTATAACGTAACCTGCTTTTCCTTCCTCAGATTTTTGTTAAGAAAATAGGAAAGAATTTCCAGAGGATCTATTTCGATGAATTCGCTAAGGCTCATTTATCCCACCCTCTTTAATCTCACAAGAATTGATAGAAGGATGTCCTTATCCCTTATTTCGAACCTCATAAGATCTACCCTCTCGAATTTCAGCTTCAGCTTGGGGATGTATATGTTATCGGATATTAGGTCTTCCAGCTCTATATTGGATATTGCTGTCTTTTTGTCCTTAGGGATTGAGAGAAGGAAGGAAATTGTATTTTCAAAAGGAAGCTCAGAATCTGCATTCAATACCTCGAAACCCTTATCCGAAAAATACTTCCATAAAATTGTTGTTGTCCTATCAAGAACGCTCATAATATCACCTCAGCAAATCGTTAGGCTCATAAGAAGCCAAGATATGAGAAAGCTTATAGCCTTCCTTAGTTTTTTGCACCTTTATAGCGTCCACCACCAGAATAATGGGATGATGCTCAGATGCAAACATCCAGAACCTCATTTTATAGCCTTCCAAGTATTTTGGAAGCTCAAACTCTGGTAACCCATTCTCCTTTAAGTAGTTATCGAGCTTCTCTTTTTTGTCTGCATCAAAGAACTTTGTATTCCCCCTAAAGAACTCATGGAATTTTTGCCAATTAGAGAACTGCATATCGCTTAGCTTGTCTATCTTTTCTTGTTCGCTCTTAGCAACTTCCTCATGGTTTCTTCCCAAAACAAGGATTTCCCACCACTTGTTTAGGAAACCCTCCAGAGAGAACACATAACCCATCCAGATCACCCCCCGACAGACATAAACCCCTGAATATAAACTAAAGAAAGAAGAGAAAAGTATGGGAAACTATTTAGCAAAATAAGGCACGTAGCAGTATATATCCATTGCTAGCTCTCTGTATATCCCAGCTAGGGATTTTGTGTAGATTATAGCCCAAGCTAAGACATATTGAGCATCCTTTTTATCAAATGGGAGATGCTTAATGCTACAAGGAGATGTCTTATACAGTCTGAATATCTCCTTTTCAACTAGGAGATTAGACTTATGCTCTATCACAAACTTAGGTAAATTGAGAGAAACAAGAAACTCATTGAGTTTGTCCAAGTTATCTGTCTCTATAATCAACTTTTCAGGAGCAATGTATAGATAAACATCCCTCCATCCCTCTCTTTCTATCTTAGATATAGCATTATTGCGAGCCTTTTGGTAATATTCCTTTTCATCCTTTTCATCCCTAGCATTCAGCGAGACAAAGCCACCACGATGAGCTTGAAACCCTACTATCTTCCATGTGTGATAGAAATAACTCCATCTGTCAAAAAACTTATCCATCCTAGCGACCCTTAAATTAACAACCTGATTTTTCATAGCTATCCCGATAAGGAGAACCCCAGAATATTAGGAAAAGAAAAAAAGAAAAAGTATGGGAAAGTATTAGCAGATGAACCCTTTTTCCAAGATCCTAGCATCTAGCTTAGTGTTGAAAGTAGGAAGGATCAAGGGAGCATGAATTCCGTAAACAGCTAAAAGCCTCTCCACATTTAAAGGGAAGTCAGTTTCAAGCTTAGCTTCCCCTTCTTTTGTCTTTATCTCAACTTTGATTTTCCTGAGAACAAACCACTGCGAAAAATCCTGTGTCTCTGTGCAAGCATACTTGTAAACCATGCTTATAGATGCCTTCTTATCTTCATTATTATACTCAGCAGTTATCTCTATCATATCGCTTTCTAATAGCTTGTAACCCTGAAAAACCCAATACATATCACTTCCCCCACGCTTCAGCATATAACTCCTCAAAATCAGGAGAATACAAGCCTTTAGAAGACAAGAACTTATCGAAATGCTCAGCCATGAACCTAAATCCTTTTTCATGTCCAGCTCTAGCCAAATTGCTCATAAGCTCTATGAACTTGTTTAGCTTATACACCTTAGAAACACCTTCTACATCATAACCTTCCGATAGCATCATTAGATTACCCCCCACTATTATATCGAATAAGTGAGTAACAACTGCAAGATCATTCCTCCTTATTTCCACTATGTAGCGATTTTGGAATATTGTTCTAATCCCTGTTACCATCCCTACTCTATCAGCAAATATACTTATCTGTTTTCTTTTCTTAGATATACCCCAATAACCCGTATTCCTTCTTCTTAGCCTTTCATCATAGATCGAAAAAACAACAATGGTAGGAGAGATACCTGTTTTAGTTATCATGCTATCACCCTGCATAAGGATATGTTTTCCTGTATTTTATCCTCACGTAAAGCCATGCCACAAACCTAGAGCCAAGATCAGCAAGAATTAAGCCAGCTATCACCAGCAGAACTATCTTGACCTCGTAAGGGATAGCGAAATCCGTAATATAAGCCAGAGCCATATTCACCACCCTAAGGGTCTAAACCTATATTCCACTATGAGAGTATGTTCATCCTTAGGAGTTACATCGAAGGTAAAGCTAACACCTAGCCTTTTAGCTAGGGATCTAACCCTAAGGTAGTTGTATGAGTTGAAGTCAGCTTCTTTTGTTACAATTACCACTTCTATGTTGTTTATTCCCCATTTTTCATACCTTATTTCTGTAATTAAAAGCTCCTCTTCCATATCCTCAAGGATACGCTGTGCAATGTTTTCCAGAACCTCTTTCTCTTTCTCCTCAAAACCCAGACCCCTTATCGTGATATAGGATATGGAATATTCCGTCATCATATCACCCCGACAGACAGAACCCCCGAATATTAGGAAAAGAAAAAGGAGAAAAGTATGGGAAAGTAATCACGGTTATCTTTTCCTCCTTTTTTGATGAGAAGTATCAAGCATCGATTTTCTAAAGTCCTTGTATTTGTCCTCTATTTCCTTTATTGTCTCTTCCAAGTTTACCCTAACAGGAGTTATTACGTGAGCAAACACCAGAGTGTAGTCTATTCTAGCAGGATCATGGAGAATAAACAGCAAGGCTATATCTCCAGGATGCAGAAAGACAGCACTTTTATTGCATGGAACGTAGGTATTCAGTATTCCTGAGAGCAATTCAGCGTTAAACTCATTTCTCACAGCTGATATGAAGCCACCTGATACCAAGATCCTAGCTTCCTCTAAGGTTATTTCCTGTTGTAAGACAGCGACCCCCCTCTGCAATTCCTCCTCAGCAATAGGAACACACCTGCTATCTATCACGTATAGCTTATTTTCCTTTCTTTCCTCTTTTTCCTTTACTTCAAGAGCCATCATGTTTCCTCGCCTCCTCCACCTCTTATCTCATACATGCCCTCAGAGATAATAAAAGCTTGAACTACATATAGTGCTGATAGGCAGTCAAGCCTTCTGTGTCCTTGAAGAACTGTATATATCTTGTGAGCTAGATCGCATGAGGTCTCCTTATCAGCTCTATCGAATACAGCCTTCCAGAACTCAGGACTTCTCATAAGCTCTAAGACCTCAGGCTTTACCTCTTCCAAGAACTCTTTTTTCATACCTGCACCCCCTCCTTAACTATCATCACATGCAGACTGTCATCCTTCTCGTCAAGGTCTATCCTGTAAGAATAGAACTCGTTTTTATCTAGAAGGAATGTTCCACTTATGGGATTAGTGTTGTTCACGTCATTGAAGAAGACAACAGTTTTCTTTTCCTTCACCCTCTCAACAGGAGCTAAGAGCTTAGCAACAAATATGAAGACCCTCTTTCCGTCTGCGAGCAGGATAGTATCCCATCCACAAAAGGCATGAGCTTCATAGTAGCTCATGCCCTCCAAGATATGTTCATCTATTTTATCAATAGGTATTTTCTCTTTCTTCTTTACGTGATAGATGGCTTCAGCGTTATGGTATTTCAGGAACTGCTTTAGCCTATAAGCCCCCTCTCCCTTCCTCCATATCTTCTTTATGTTTATGAATAACCTTCCATCCAAGCAGTCTTGAACCAGCCCTATTATGGGAGTATACTCATCCAGAGTGAAGCCTACAAATCTAGGTGTGCCACGCTCACAGACATGGGTAGTAAGAACGCTATCAGACCCAACAAAGTTTACAATGAAATTCTTTATTAGCCACTCTCTATCCCTAAATATCCACCCCATCTCTTTCTCCATCTCAATCCCTCCACATAGCTTTTGAAGCAAGGTATAGCAATGCTTCCCTCTCTTTTCCTCTGTAATTTTTCTTGATAACATCGACCATCTCATCCATATTCTTAGCATGTTCGCAGAACCTAGCAAAAGTCCTCACCGTATCCACAGCCATGAATATATTCAGGTCAAACTTGTGTTTTATGTGATATACGAGGTCTTCCCAATCGATGCCTTCCAGAGCTACTGCGTTTTTCATTATTACAACTCTCCATCCTTCTTCTTCCTGCAACAACCTAAACAATGCACCCATACTTTTTGACATAGGATCACCCAGATTTTTGACAAGGGTCATAATAAAAACTTTACGAAATGGGGAAAGTATTGAAAAGTAATCAAAAAAGATTATAAGCAAACAGACCATAAATCAGCAGGTGATATTATGTTAGGAAAAAAGAAAAGCCTAAAGGGTATGAGTAAAGATGAGCTTAGGAAAACAGTATTCAACAAGATAAAGAGCACAAGCTTAGGAAAAGCTTTTGAGATGGCAAAAATGATACAGATAGGCAGATCACTAGAGAGAAAGCCACTTAAGGAGAGTTTACGCACAGCTAGGATATGGAGAGATAGAGAAGATAGGGGTTAGATCGATATGAGGAAATCAGTTTACCTAGCAGAGGATGAGTATAACGCACTAGAAAAAATAGCAGAAGAGGACGGAGACAACTTAAACAACGTCTTGAGAAGGGCAGTAAGGTTTTTTGTAAAATATAGGAGATTAATGGAAGAGGGATATAGGATTATACCTGTCAAGGTGATGGAAATATCGAAGCCGGAGCAGAAAGGAGAAGAGCAAAGAAAAGATAGCCAAGACACAGGAGCATCAAAATAAGGAGATCATATTTTGTCTTATTCCTTTTATAATCTTTTTTTAGGAATTTTACAGGGTTTTTGGCTACTCCTCTTATTATTTTGTCAAGATCTTCCTCTGGAATTTCGCCTGTTAAAGGTTGAATGTAGGGAGTAATGTTAGTATAGTAGTAGGTGTAGGATCTCAGTTGTTCTGCTTGTTCTTTCAGCTCATCCCTCAGCTTCTGTATTTCCTGCTTTAATTCCTCAACATCGCTCACTTAGATACCCCCGCAAGGAAGAACGTAAAGACAGCTATCACCACAAAGACAATGAAGAAAAGAATGAGAAGACCAGCCATGAACAGCAAAGAGAGGACAAGGAAGCCTATTTTAGCTACAAGCTGAGGAGCAAAGCTAACAATAAAGAGAAGGAGAAAGATAGTTATAAGGACAGACGGTCTAGGCAGTTTCATGGTTTCACCTTGTAATGGGAGAGAGACCAAGCAAGGGTAAGAAAGGCAGTAGATATTGTAAACAGCAATATGAAAAAGGATACAACAGTTTTTGTAGGATAGCCTTCAAAATAGAGCAGTAGAGAGAAAAGAAAGAATGAGGTAAGAGCCAGCAGGTAGTAATCGCCAACGTGCTCTCCATCCTTGATAGCCTGCCTTAATGAGAATAGAAGATAGAGGAAGCCGACAGAATACATCAGAAAAGCAAGATATACATACATCACGCCATCACCCTATCCCATCCCTCAAGTTCATCCGAGAAGTCAAGCAGAGAGAATTCAAGCAGAGAAGGATCTTCCAGCTTCACTATCTTTTCTTTTATTTCCCCTGAAACGATGTTCAAGCCTCTTAGCAGGTAGAAATTCCCCTCCTTTTTCACAGGAAAAACCACCCAGAACACATCCCACACTATCATGTTATCACCGAGAGCAAAAAACGGAGTATATTAATACCGGAAAATCTCGGAAAATACCGGAAAACTAATCCTTCTTGAAATATTTAAGATATACGTAATGGAGTTTTCTAACAAATTCCGGTCTCAGTTTATACATCACAAGAAATCTGGTTTTACCGTTCATCCCATGCCACCTCAACTTCACCTTCTTTCCCATTTATATCACCTTATAACGGTTCAGGAGTAGGTGCAGGAGTAAACACCTTCCATTCCAGCAGTTCAGATATATACTTTTTCTTTGGTGTTTCCTCTCTTTCTTCCTCAACTTTTTTCCTTTTACGGCTTTTATGCCCTGTTTCAATGTATTCAGCCTCATCCTCTCTCTCAACAACAGCAATTCTAGGCCATTCTTCACTATATGCAGGAGAGGAGAAGAAGCCTATCTTCATAACAGGTCTATCCAAGTATAGCTTAACATGCTTTTTTCCATCTATCACGACAACCTCGAAATGGGGATGGACAACGCCTATCAGCAAATTTCTGTTTATCATCACATTTTTCCATTTCGGATGGGTATGCCTTCCATCTAAAACTATCGAAAGTATGATGACATTTTCTCTATTCACGAGGGTTATACCAGCCTGCCTGTGCTGAAAGACAGTATATGCCTGAGAAGCGAAATATTCTGTAACATGATTTGCAAAAACAAAGAGTGCTCTAGTGCCCTTCCCCTTATCATTAAGCAATATCTCTCGCATCAAATAAATAGGAAGGTGCTATTTATAAAATTTACTTCTTCTTTTTCTTAGTCTTCTTTTTCTTTTCCTCTTCTCCTTCCTTCTTAGCCTCAGCCCACTCTCTCTCAGCTTCTTTCTTCACAATTCCAGCCATCTGTCTCATAGTCTCGAATTTGGATAGGCCTGCTAGCTGTCCACCTTTTTGTGCCATCTCGAACCTCTTCTTAGTCTCTCCTGCTAATTTCCCAGCTCTCTTCTTCAGCTCTTCAACCTTTTCTTTTCTCTTTTCTTCAGCCTTCCTTCTCCTAGCAACAGCTTCCACTTTTCTAGGCAGACCAACAGTCTTCTGTATCAATGGGAATACTGAATATTCGGTTAATCCTGTTATCAGATCAAATGCAAATGCCAAACCAATTATTATCATAGCCACCATGAGTAAGTATCCATCGAGCAGGTTTACGGTCTTGAAGGCAGGCCCTCCTATCCATCCATGCTCAGGCACACCAGGATGGTATATGTAGTAAACCAAGAATGCGATAGCAAACCCCAGATAACGAGCATAAGCCTTATAGAGAGAAGCAACAGCAGGGGAGATCATATTTAGATATGTTATTATTGCATTATCGTAATTCTCAGGATGGATGACGGGCTGTCCACCTGTGAACCAGAGAGTGAATGGAAGGTGATACCCAGGAATTATAGCTGATGCGACACAGTATAGGATGTAAGCCATAGCCATTAATTTGAAAAGAAGGTGATTCCACTCCATGCGTCCATCCATTATGTTCATGATAAAAAGTAAAGTAACGAGGGTAGCAGGAGCTAGAAATCCTAACTGCAAAACAGAGTATAGAGCACCTACAATCTCTGAGGAAGGCCCGACCATGAATATCCCACACATAGCCATGTAGTAGAGTATCCCAGCCTTGTTTAGCAGATCCTTTATGTTCACGGGGACATTGAGACCTATTATTGCACCTGCTAGAGCACATATAGCCAAGCCTACAACAAGCATAACGGACTGAGTGTGGAGACCTGCTATTATTATTGAAGCCACTAAGCCATATAAAGCAATCTCATTGTCAAACAACAGGAAATACAGAAGGAAGTAGGCAAATAAAATACCAACGAAGAATATGCCTATTCCCCACGAGGCAAGAAGCAGACCCTGAGGAACTATCACCAGAGCGTAAATTATTCCCAACACGAAAGGCAGAACTCTGGTAAATATAACTATGAGGAAGCCTATAAATGAGCCTATTGCACCTATTATCATCCCTAAGGTCATGCCAGAAGGCCCAGCAGGAGCACCGACAGCTATACCTAGCAAAGTCCCTGCTAATTCCCATATATACCAGAGAAACATGTAGATAGCAGGATTGAACATCACAGCAAGCAGGAATACTGTCAGGATTAGGAAGGGATTAACGTATATTACATCTATTAAAACGAAGAAGAAGATCAGAGAAAACATGGTAAGGGAGTTGAAGAAGCCTTCCTTAGCCAGAGCCATGAGATCACCTTATCAGGTAGATTATGGCAAACAGAGAGGAGGCTAGTATCAGCACTAGCATCAGAGAGGGGACTTGAAGGTTAGCCACCATAATATCAGATGCCGAGAGGGAGTAAGCCATTAATGCCCCCAATGCCCCAAGCTTGACCAAAGCCTTCTTGTGTCTTAGCAGGGAAATGGCAATCATAACACCTAGAGAGAGCACTAAAAGATAGAGAAGAGGGGACATGGGGACAAATAGGAATATGGAGAGAAAGATAACTAAGGCTAGAGAGATCAGTATCTTTTCCTTCCTGCCATGCTCAGAAGGTTTTCTCTCCTTCTCGCTCATCTCCTAGCACCCAGAGCCTGCAATATAACCCATACTGCTATTGAGAATAATGCTAGGTTAATCAGCATTGTTAGGCCCGTAGCACCGTAAACCGATAAAGCCCATATTGCTGCCCCAGCGAGGAAGGGAGTAGCAGATGTCCTTTCCACCAGATAGGCTATGAACAGGAAGAGAACCATACCCAGAAGCATTGCAGAAGATACCCAATTGAACCATGAAGGTAAGGGAATGTAGTAAAACCCTGATGCATTTATGAAGCTAACGCCTAAGGATACTCCTACAAAGAACACCAGCAGAGCGACTATTCCTGTGAACGAAGATAAGCTGAGCTTGAGACCAAGATAACCACCTAAGGCTAGTGATAGCATAGCAACACCCACCACCAGATATATAACAGGTTGAACTCCTGCTATTGGCTTTCCACCAGCACTAACCCCCATCACAGTATCCATAACTGCTAGGAAGGTCATCCATGCATAGTATCCAGGTTTGGTGGGATGCTGAGCGTAAACGAGAGCGTTATATATCATTATGGGAATTACAAGAGCAGATGCGACACCAGCAAACTGAGATAAGCCTATGGGTAAGTAGGAAGCGTATCCAAGCAGGGTAGCAGTATGATACAGAAGGGAGAATGCGATTATTATCCCTCCTATATACATCACAGCATCAAACACTTCCAACTGCAATTTGTATTTGGTGAGCCTAGCACCGAGAGTAGTTACACCTGCAAAGGCCAAGAAAGAGGCTAGCACATACTGTCCAAGCATTACCATTATGTAGAGCACGGCAAGAAGGGCTAGAGCAGTCAGAACTACATCACGCATCTCCTTTAATTCCATAAGAAAAGGGAGACGGACAACTTTATAAAGTTGTCCGATTACTTAAAGCCTATGGAGTTGTTAGTAGGGATATTAGCTTTCTTCCTCTGCATTCATGGTTTACTTTTTGGGATGCTCAGTAGCGAGGGATTGCTAACATCCCTTTTCCTAACGCTCATCTGTTATCTTCCTCATGAGCTGGCTCACATGTCTCAGGGGGGAAAATACAGGTTATCGCCAATAATGACCGTTATTTCACTTATAGCCTCATACTTCAGGTTACCTTTCATAGCAATAGGCTATGTTGAGTTCACAACTGAGGAGAACATGCTAAGGAAAGCAACAGCAGGTATAGCCATGAATATTCTAATAGCAATTGCAGGCCTTCTCCTTAATTTCCCAATAGTTGTGAAGCCATCTATAATATTTGCATGTAGTAATGCCTTCCCTCTATATCCCTTAGACGGCTACATTATATTCCAGAGATCAAAAATAGGATGGGTATTGATGTTCACACCTTTATTCTTATCAGTCTATCTCATTTGAGATACAAAGACTGCAAGGTGTAGAACGTATCCAGAAAAGCATGAGTGATAACAGATGCAGGTAATCCGAAAGCAACAGCTTCAGCACTTAGCACCATGCCAGCTGTAAATGTAGCAGGAACTTTGGCTAAACCGTAATCCCAATGAGCTAATCCAAACAGTAAAGATGAAACAAAGGCAGGAATGAAGGGATGCACCCCAGCCATAGCAAGTAAAACAACAGGTGTTCTGAAAAGTATTTCCTCCGAGAAGCCCACTTTCAAGTTGTCTAGCCAGACCTCAAACCATCCTACTTTACCAGCTTCAGCCATCTCGAAGGGATAGTGAGTTTCTCCCAGAAATAATTCCCAGAACTCCAAAGTAGCAGTAGCTATGATTATTAGAGGAACAGCAAAAGCACCACCGTAGTAGAACCACTCAACTATTGCAGAAGGCGAAGAGGGAGCACCTACTAAAGACACTAAGAGAAACACAAAAGCCAGAAGAGGCAAGATCTGCCTTTCTATCTGTATCCTTCTCTTTCCCATTTGATCACCTCCATAACAGGGGAGTAACCCATCCCTCGATGAATGCCGCACCTATCAACGTCCCCAGAGAGATAGCCAGAACCTTTGCTTCCAAGCCAAAGTCAGCGACATATTTACCTTTATGGATCAATTCCTGGATCATTAAAATAAATAGAGAGAGGGAGCACCAAGATACCATCAAAATGGAAGCTAGCTCGTATATTCCATGCATGCATAGAACGTATATGGTGGTGTTTGCACCCAAGTATAGAGCCATCCTAGTTATAGCCATGAAATTGTAAATGAGCATATCAAATATGACAGGTGGAAACACAGAACCCAGAAAGAACAGAACCATGAATATCCCCACATTGTTTCCTATGTATTCGCCTAAGTATCTAGTAAATGAGAAGTTCTTAGGAAGCAAGGTTTTAGCCATAGGCGAGTAGTTTATGTAGAACTGAGATGGAGATGCCGGCCCTTGTTTCAACCCCATTATTATGCCTATTGTTACCAGCAGAAGCACGGTTATAGCACTTATCTTTTGCCTTGTGTTCATGCTAATGTCCCACCCATAAGTAAATGAAAGTCCTTATTACAGCCAGCACAAGGGCTATGAGACCGAGAACCATGAAGACCTTCTTAGCACCTTCAGCAATAGCGTATATGCCAAGCAGGATTATTGCCCATATATAGAGTTCAGTCAGATCAGCAGGCAATCCAAGCTTCTGTGGTAGAGAGGAAACAAAATCAAAAGCCTGTTTTATCAAATTAACAACAGCCTCAGTTATCCACGATATGTCCATAGTAAAATAGAGAAACGAGGGAAAATAAAAAGTTGTCCGATCATGGTGGAACAAAGGGGATAGCAGTAGCTAAAGCCAGAGCACCTGCAACAGCCTTCCTTCCCTTCTTCTTTTTCTTGGATAGAAGGAGTAGCACCAAGACAGCTAAAAGAAGCAGTAGCAGGATGTTGTATGGATAAGGAACTATTACGCAGAGGAATAGAATTGCTATGGCCAGCAGTATCCCTGCTATAACACCGAGGACAGCAGAAGCAACCAGAGCAAGGGATGAGCCTATTGATCCCACAAGCCCTGAGTATATCACAGATCCCAGATAACCTGCAACAGCACCAACTACTACGGAAATGAGAGCACCTATTATTATAGCACCACCCATGCCACTAGCACCTATTATAGAGCCTATTTCTGAGCCTAGAAGTTCACCTATTGTCGAGCCTACTATTGCACCTGCAACAGCACCGGCAACAGCACCGGCAGGCCCTCCTACTGCCCCTCCTATTATCCCTCCTACTATGCCACCACCGACAGCACCACCCCCTTGTTCAGGTGTTGATGGGATTATGGGGATGGAAGGAACGCCTCCAACAGCACCCCCACCACCTATGGATACGTTCTGAGGGGATGGTGGAGCACCACCTGTGGATACGTTCTGTGATGGGGTAGGTGATGGAGCACCAGCTGAAACAGCGATAGGGTATGTCAAGGATATTACGTGATCTCCAGGTTCTAGTGAAGACTGAGAGAATGATGTTGAAATTACCAGAGTTGAAGTATCGTGATCAAAAGTGAATCCTGATGTTTTTCCATCCACAGTTATGGTGTAGCCTTTTCTCAGAGACCAATTAGGTGGGGAGAGAGTATATGAGATGGGAAGTTTAGGCGTTACAGCACTATCATTGCATGTTATGATGAAGGTGCAGGAGCATGAGGTATTTGTGCAGGAGCAGGAACGGGACTTTTCCCACACAGTTAGAGCATATCTTGTAACCTCAAATGTTATCTTATCCCCAGCTTTCATCAGGCCTAGATCAGGGAATGTAACAGTTCTGAATCCATCAGGCCACGGGACATATCCGTAAACATGCTGAAAGTCAGCAGGCAGTTTAGCAACAGAGCCACCCGTGTTGTTAGCTATCGCCCTTATCTGTATGTATAGCTTCTGGCCCACATACACGTAAGGTTGAGTGCTCCACCAATCAACAACATAGACGGGGACGGGGATATCCAATGCAAATTTGCTAACAGGTATATTTGATAAAGAGCTATAGCCATCATTTGGAGTTGTGAGAACACCATAAGCATAAGGAATGGCACTATAAATTGATGAAACAGGGTTTCCTTTTCTGTCAGCCCAGACAGGGGCTATTGTGGCAGTAAGGGTCTGCATTGTGTAGTCTGTGTAGTTCTGTCCCCCTATGGCGATAAACTGCATCTGCCAATTGCCATTTTTAACAAACCTGAGGCTATGGTTAGATGTGTAGTAAGTGCCACCTGCATTGCCATACCATTGGGCAAATACAGTCCCGTTTATCACTATCTTATAGAGAACATCGTTATCCCCTTTATTGCTCTCGTATGCATATATATCCAGACCATAGATCCATTGCCCCCCTGATAGAGATTCACTCATTGTCGCAGAGGGAGAGGCTTTGTTTACAACTAGTGTTATGGTGGCAGAAGTAGTGCCAGAAGCATCAGAGGCAGTAGCAGTTGTGGTGTAAGAGCCAGCAGGTGGGCTTACATACCAGCAGAAATAGTCAAATGTGGCATTCTTTGCAGTTTTATAATCGTATGGCTTATTTGAGTATATAGTGCCTAAGGTGAGCGTAACAGAGCCTGTGGTATTACTCACAGCACAGAGAGACCATGCATCATACCGATAGGTTACGGGGTTTGCCTGTCCTTCCCAGCTTATTGCAGGAGCGCCCAATACAGGGATTACGTTTATTACAGCCAGCAGGATGGCTACAAATATCAGATAGTGGACATACTTAGGCATATAAAAAGAGAAGAGAGGGAAAATAAAAAGTTATTCGATCACCTGATATATGGAACTCTCCTTTTCTTTTTCTTCACAACTGCCAGCATGAAGATGAGGACTGCAAGCAAGAGTAGAAGTAACAGTAGAGAGTGCAAAGGTATCAATATTCCGAAGAAGGATATAGCACCACCAGCGAAGAAGCCACCACCTATGGATACGTTCTGAGGGGATGGTGGAGCACCACCTGTGGATACGTTCTGTGATGGGGTAGGTGATGGAGCACCACCTGTCGGAAGGGTATAAGTTAGGGATATTACGTGATCTCCAGGTTCTAGTGAAGACTGAGAGAATGATGTTGAAATCACAAGGGTTAGATTATCTGGGTAGAATGTAAATCCTGTTGATTTTCCGTCCACAGTTATGGTGTAGCTTGTTCTAGAGGCCCAATTAGGTGGATCAGGTAAAACGTATTTTATCGGAAGCTGAGGAGTGTATTTGGATTCGTTTACCGTGAGTGTATAGGTGCAACTCCCTGTGGAGCAGGAGTGAGATTTCTCATATACCGTTACAGCTTTTGAGTATAGGCTTGTGGTGGTTTGCTGATTGTATGCCAGAGAGGAGACAAGCTTCCTAGCTGAGGATAGGTTCTTAAAGCCTGATGGGATGGAGATGTTCACGTATATGTTTGTGAAGGTATCCTGCAAACCTGTGTTTCCGTTTGTGTTCTTCACAACAGCAGAGGATAAAATGTAGAGGGGACTTCCAGCCACTATTGTATTGTTAGCAGGAGTATCAGACTGATAGGCCTCAACAGGAACAGCAAGAGCATTTAGATCATAGTAGTAGGATTTATTTGCATCTATGCTGTCGGTCTTTTCCCATGCTTTCAGGACAGTTATCTGTTTACTTATCTCATTTCCTGTGTAGTTCTGTCCCCCTATGGCGATAAACTTAACAGTATAAATGCCGGATGCCACCTTCTGGAAGTAAGATCCAACACCACCTAAGTAAGTGTTTCCAAGATACACCTTGTAAGCAACATCGTTATCTCCCATGTTGTTTTCCGATGCCGTTATTGTAAAGCCATCCATCCACCTAACAGATGAGGGAAGGCTTAATGAGAGCGAGGGAGTGGCCTTGTTTATTGTAAGCTTGAATTGCCTAGATGCCTGAGCTGTCTGTCCACCGACGCTATAAGATGTGTTCTTTGCATATACCGTTATAGTATAAGTGCCGGCAGGTAATTTATACGTTTTGTATATTGTCTTTGCAGTTGTGTTCACGGCAGAGAAGGAAGTTATCGAATCGTTTGCCTGATAGTAGAAATAGTAGTGCGTAGCCTTGTTTACAACAGCAGATACCTGAACACCGTTATAGTTATAAATGGCTGTTTGATCGGAAACTGCTATCGAGGGAGGATCTCCGTAATATCCGTAAGACCATATAACCTTCTTCAGCGTGGGGGTAAAGGCAGTTACAGTAGGGGATATTGCGCCCACCGTGGGGGATATAGCTGTGAACGTATAGCCCGTGCCCGATATTAATGCCATGTTTGCTGTTTCATTGGTGTATGCACCTGAGAAACCACCAGATGGGGAGAAGGGAGTAAAGCCTATCCCATGCACACCACTAAATTGGCCCTCTTCTGAGTGAACATAAGGCTCAATATTTGTAACACCATATCCAAACGGAACGGTATAAGCCCAATGTATTTTATCGGGAGTTAAAGCTGTCCTGAACACAAATGCCTTTATAGGATTGGTGTTGGCTTCACCTGAAAAGTAGCAGTAGCTTGCATCGCAGAATACATCCTTTATTACAGTATAGGGAGCATAACCAACCTCATATACGGTCTGAGGGTAGCCACTACTATTCAGACTTACTATCACGCCATAGCCGTTTCCATTCGTGCCGACAATGAAGTTAGCACCACCTGCATTGCCCCCAGCACTATTTATGGTAGGGCCAAGATCATCTCCATCTGCCACATCCACACCTGATTTGCCCACAGTTGAGGGCTTGTATAGGTTGAGGGATGAGTCAAAAGGCAGGATGAGAATGGTTCTAGGAGTTGATGATCGTGTCCCGTGAAGTATGTAATAATTGCCAAGTTTAAACACTCTCCCCCTATAAATATCCAAGAAGGAATGTGAAGCTATATATGTTCCACTGATAACAGCACCTGTATTTGGATTCAGCTTTACTATGAAGGGATTATAAGATGATGTCAAAGAGCCTACTGCTATCAGCACTCCATTATCATATAATAGATCGTTCAGGTAGTTTCCCACAAAGCCTCCATATTTATTGGCCCAGACAACAGTCCCATCAGATTTAAAGCAGATTATGAAGTTCATCCGATAGCCCTTTGCACTATCGTAATATTGGCCTCCGAACCATACGTGTGTCCCGTTTGTTGTAACAGCAAGCACCTCTGTTGTTGAGTCTGCTATCTGTCCTAATGCATAAGACCACGCAACCGTCCCATCAGGGTTAAGCTTTACGAACCCATACTCATTTGAGGGCCAATCATAGTTTATGCGAAGAGCACCGTATATGTAGCCAGAGGAATCAACAGCCATATCCCTTATTGTTAAGTAAGTGGGAGCAGTGTTGTTAGGCTTTTCAAGAACAACAGTTGTGCCAGAGGGAAGGGCTTTCACCTGCACAGCCAAGAATAGGGTAAACAGGATCACAGCAGGCAGGATATACTTAACGTATCTCATCATGTCAGATCTAGAGTTTATGCTAGGCATCTTTTATAAAATTTGTCGATAAAAAGAAAAAGAAAGAAAAAGGGAAGGGGTATCTACTTTTTCAGAACGAGGTAGAGGGCTATTGCGAGCACCACTATTATTGCCAGAATTATCAGCACGTCAGCACCGACAGCAGGAGCACCTGAGACAGCACCACCCGTTACCTTGAATGTCTGTGTTACAGAGTGAGTGAAATCGTATTCAGCTATTGATGGAGATAGATCAACGGGCACAAGGGCAGTAGCGTTTACCGTTATTGTCTGCTCAGCACCAGCAGCAGAAGGCAGGTTATATATCACGTAGCCTCCATCATCCAAGTAGAAGCTATAATCATCGAATGAGTTTACCTTCTCAGCGTTCTTGTAGTCAGCGAGCTTGAGCGATGTTGGGGATACTGTCAGCTTTATCTTCTTTCCTGCAACCAATGGGAATGGAGATGAGGAAGATTTCACATACACCTTTATCTGGTTATTGCCTATGTAATCAATTGTGGTAAAGTATCCTGGATTAACAAATGTGCTTATCTTCACATTTGTTATGTTCTTTCCTGAGAGATCCTGTATCCACACAGCATCCATTCCATTTGTGTATGCCTTTCCTGAGTTATCAGCCTTGAATGATATGACGTAGTATCCCTTCTCGTTTACGGATAAGGTAGCTGACTTCTTGGTGGTATCATCCCATGTTATCAGCACTTTAGTTGAGTTAGCAACAGGATCTGATAGAGCGTTCAAGTTGTTCTTAAGCTTGTAAGTGCCTACATCAAGGGAAGCACCTATCACGGCAGATATTGATCCTGTGTAGCCTTCAGGCACGTATTCTTTGTCCTTTGGAGTAGCAGTATAGGTCTTCAGGTTCAGGGATACATCGGTTATTGTGCCGATAGTGCCCTTTGCATCGACAGAAGCCTGTAATTTAGTAACAGGGTCTAACTGCTTTGTAGCTTTAAGCGTTATTGAATCATACGTGTATAGATAGAAGTCTGAGCCTGATGTTATGTTCAGAGATGCAACCTTAGAGCCAGCATGATACACATCCACCACTATTCCTGATGCCGGAGCAGTATATGGAGATCCGTCCCTTAACATAGTTACGTGGTAGCCAGCAAAGCTGTAAGGTATTCCTGTCGAGTTAGTGGCCAGCACATTGCCAGAAGACAACAGCTTAGCAGTAGCAACAGCCTGAATGGCAGATGCTGTGTATTTCACAGGTGGAACGGATATTACCTTGCTCGCAAAAGTGCCGTTCTTTCCTACTATTGTGTCAAATCCATCATTGTATATATCTGAGCCTATCAGAACCTGAGCCTCGACAGGTAATGAGATGGAATCACCGTTCACAAGCCATGAGCCAATGGTTCTCCTGTCCCATGTTATGTTCACAGATGCAGAATCTCCAACCTTCAGGTTCACATTCTTTATTGCTATGCCAAAAGTGCCACCACCGTTCACAACCACATTGCTAGCAGACTTGTAAGCAACAGAGGTAGCACCAGCTAGGAAGTAATAAGGCCCGTTTATCGCATTGAGAGGAACAGGCCCTACATACATTGTCCTAGTGCCTATGTCAGGGAGAGAACCAACGAACTTATCCAGAGATAGGGATACAGCATCTGATAAGTTGTATATCTTTGCAGTCCCGTTAGCGTAAGTGCTCAACATGTATTTATTATCGAATTTCACAGCCAGAGGAGCAAAGAATCCCTTTCCTGCCCTAGTGTAGCCAGAGGCAGAATTAACGGTTACCTTAGCACCTGTGATTGATATTGGAGAGCCAATAGTAACAGATGTCGGGAGAGTGCCGTAAACCACAAAGTCAGCATAGGGCATGCCGTCCTCAGGTATGGCTATGTAATCCTTTGATACCCAGACACTAGATCCATTGTTTGGCACTACAAATATATCGTATTTAACCTGCCCTACTGTAAATATTCCCTTTCCGTTTATTATGAACGGCAGGGTAACCTTAACGGAACTCTGTCCGTTTGGAGCTATAACAGGAGATTGTGCCAGCTTTACCCAAGCGTAGTCCTCAACCACCTTTATTACAAATGGCTGAGCTACTGAGGAATCAACTTCAATAGTTACCGTGCCGTTCTTGTCAGCACCTGGAACTGCTATCACATCCCCCATTGCTGTTTTAACCAATGGAACATCAATCGAGTAGGACTTTATTCCCCACTCGTTCACCTGCAAGTAGTAGTATTTATCCACATAAGTGCCTGTGGTATCTCCTATGTGGAACATTATCGTGTATTGCCCAGCAGAAGTTACATTGAAATACCAATAACCTGTGTTAGCAGTCTGCACGGTGCTAGGCTTAACGGTTACAAATTTCCCGTAGGGATCTATCACATAGACCGTTACGTTCCTGAAATTGATTTCATCCGATAGATCAGCATACATTTTAATGTAGTCTCCTGTCTTCACGTTAGTTGTTATATATTCTGCATAGGGATGTGTGGCGTCCTGATACCACACGTATATTGTAACTGTGTTTATTGCCTTAGTGGGAAGTGCAGGAGTGAACAGAGCCAGAAGAAGTGCAAAAGAAAGAAGGAAGGGGAATAACTTTCTTATGGACATGAAAAACACCTTTACTTCCTGAGCTTTGCAGACATTGTTCTGGCTATGCAGGCCATCTTTTCAACACCGGAGTAGGAAGCACATGCCGCAGTAGCCTCAGGCCTTACGCTAGCGAACAGCTTCCATCTCTCCACTACGGGAGCGTGTCTCTCCAGCTTTGCCCTTCTTCCTGTGAAGTTGAAGAACACATACCCCTTCTTTCCAAATGGTGTCCTCATCCATGGGTTTTCTCTTAATCCGACTTTCTGTCCCAACACATTCAGGGTTACCATAGGGTTTTCACCCAGCAAATTTTGAAAAGCGATTCTATTTAAATTTGATTTTTAAAAAAGATTTTCAAAATGTTTTTAAAGAAATCCTGATTGTTTTCATGTGATTACATCAAAGGGAATTGAAGCTTTCCTGATGAGACATCCCTATAAGTCTGTGAAAGTGCCAGAAACAGAGGAGACAGTTAGTGGAACGATAATGGCAGAGATATTTGAAGAACAGACAAAAAGGGGAATTATTCCTTCCCAATTCAGGTTTGCACACCTTGTAAACGAGAGAAATAAACTGCTATTTTTCAGGCCTGCAAGGGCATGGGCCTCCTTCCTCATGGAGTATCACCTATACTGTTTGTTGAGGGAAAATGGGATAGATGTTACATATAATTTGAATGAGGATTTCGAGAAAGGTGTTGATTTCACTATATGGGTATGTGGTAAAACAGCAAAGCTACACGCCTACTACTCAACAAAAAGTGCTGAGGAATGGGCTAGGATAAAGAGGAAAAACAGGCACAAAAACGAAGAGATAATAGAGTTTCCACTATACAAAGAGGAAGCTAGAGTTGTGGGCAATGTTCACTTATACACGCTAGAGCACGTTAGGATGCTTGTTAGAAGATTTTGCCCCTGATCCTAGCAAGAGCAGTTATATGAGCCGCCTCCTTAGGCCCAGCACCCTCGAATGCTGCCTCAAAGATCCTGCATATCCCTGTCTTTACCTTCTTGTCTTTTAGATCCAGCCCTTCAAGATTCACACCCATCTCAGAAAGGACACTCTTAAGCTCATCCTCTTTTAACCCCATGCAGTCATCAAACACGCCCATGAGATCACCACCAGACAATGAAGCCTAAAATATATAAAGTTGTTGTTTTTGACAAAACTCTTTATCAGAAAACTTTTTAAATAAGTTTGACAATATTTTTGGGGTCTTTATGACAACAGGAGAAGAGGAAGTTGAAAAGAAAAGAGAACGCATGATTAGATTAATGTTAGGCCCTAGAAACCTCTATGTGCAGAAGGTAGGTGGAAGGGAGTATTACAGGATACCAATAAGGCCACCACCGTTCTTCTCAGGAAGATTGGTGGACGCAGACATTTTCGAGAACATAACAGGGTTAGGTCTAACAGTAATAGCTATATGCTATCCTGAGGAGTTAAAGAAGCCATTGATCAGCATAGTTGATAATGTAAACGATCTGGTTTTTGAGAAAGCAGGGGAAACAGAGGGAAGAATAAGCTATTCTTCATCTGAGAGCCTAGTGTTCACATTTGCCCATCTGAATGTAAATCCGACTGATGAAGGCTTTGTGATAACAGGAGAAGAGGAAGTAAGAGGAGAGAAGGGAGAAAAGATAGTAAGCAAAATGCAACTTGAGATAGAAGGCAAGGAATTCTCGAAGAACAAGGTAAAACTAAGGATAGAGAGCGAGACAGAAGGGAGAAAAACAGTAGTAGAGAGAGAAGGAGAAGCTATATGGGATGACGAGAGAAACGCTTTCATACTGCCAAACACAGCAATATATTTCGCAGAGGATCTCCTTAGATGAGGGTTATAGGGCCTGCTATCTTTTCCTCCTTTTTCTTTTTAACAGGTAAGTAGGACTGTGCAGGTCTAACGCTAATTATGTAAGTTTCGCCTTCAGCAGGGAAATCCATTATTGCCTGATAGTCTTTTATCGATGTTACGTAAGGCTCTAGATCTTTTCTTATAACAGCCTTAGCTTCCATTGATTTGGAAAGAGCAGTCTCAGGAATTCTGAAGTAGAAGACACCTTTTACGTTCATCTTTACATCTTCGAGAACGCCACCTATGTTTGAAGCCAGAATGGAATCAATCCTTCTTTTCCTTCCTCTTCTGTATAATCCTGCTATGTTTGTCTTCACCATCCTCTCTGTTAGCTCGCCTCTGGCGAATTCACCAGCTTCATCCATAACCGCAAGAGCACCCACCTGATATGTGTAGGCTAGAGACATCACAAAGTTAGCAAAGAACACGGCCCAGAAGACCCTCTCAGAGGCAGATGGAAAGTATTCAGCAGGGAAGAAGAACACATTTATCTTCCTGTTTTCTATCAGGGATTTGAGGTTTAGAGGCATTATCATACCTCTTAATCCTTCCAGCGTGAGAAGTAGCCTTTTCTTCATCTGAGTAGGCAATCCTGCATCTGAGACAGCCTGCATTAGGGAATCAAGGGATTTTTCCGGCATCTCCCTGTAAACTCTCATCACAGCATCGCAGTAAGCCTTAGTTGTGGGAGAAGGCCCGATCAACAGCTGTAACAAATCAGAGGAGATCATGTTAGGATCTATCCTCAATGGATACCTTTCGCAGTTATACTCATTTAGCAGGGTTTTGAATTCATCATCCTCTAATACCTGAGGGATTGATAAGGCTCTAACAGGGAAGCTCTGAGGCTCTAATCCAAAATTGCCCAGCAAATCCACAAGTTTGGGATCTTCATTTGGCCTTCCCATCATTATGTATTCCGATTCCATGTCGAAGATGAAGATTGATGAAGGTGTGTTCTTGAAGTATTCTTCAACGAAGACTTTGCATAAATTCGTTTTACCAGCACCTGATGCACCCAATACGAAAAGCCTAGTCCCCTCAGACACATCCACTATTGCATTTTCCGAAGGAGTGTGAGAACCCGTTATTGTCCTGATTATCCTTCCTATGTATAATTTGTAAGTAGGTGTGAGCGTTTCCAATGTGGCATGTATCTCAGGCTTTATCTGTTTAGGTAAAGGTGAAGGTGGGGGAAGCTGAATCTCAAAAGGAAGCTCTGATGTCTCAACATAGGTGGTGAAAGGAACAGAAAGCTGAGATACCTTGTGCTTCAGGTAGGGGGCTACAAGCTTTTCCTTAGGGATAGGGGATAACTTCACCTTATTTTCATCCTTTCTTTTCCACAGCTTGAGCTTCATTCTCCACCACCTTTTTGCTATATTCTAAGGCTTTACTTTTAGCTCTTTCCACCAGCTTTCTCTGGAATCTTGTAAAGTATTTGTTCTTTATATAAAAGGGGATAAGGGGACATTTCATCAGAACATCCTTAGCCTGAGTTGATAGATTATCACAGAGATGACAATTGCGACAGGGATTAAAGGCTATTTGAACAGGTGTTATCGAAGGCTCAGGATAAACCAATGTGTCTATGTTAGGTGGTTCTCCCTTTAAAAGAGAAGAGAGGGCTTCAGCAACCTGATAGCCTTCCTCAATAGTATTGTAAACATATACGGAGAAGCGAAGAGTAGGTGGAGACTTGAGGAAATGGTGTAATGGTTCAGCACAATGGTAACCGTATCTACTGCAAATACCCCATGTGGCCAGCTTCAGCGAAAAGCAGGGAAGAAGAGCAGAAGCTATCAGACCACCTCTGTTATCAAGATCCGGCCCTAAAAACCTGATGTTCTTTTCTTTATACAGATCGTAAATTGGCTTTATCACTTCTCTCTCATGCTTTAGTGCATCCTGAATTTTATCCTTCAGGAAATCGATTACCTGAGCTAATGCAATCTGATTAGCTATGGAAGGAGTGCCGGCTTCAAGGCAATGAGGAAAGTCAGCGTAGGTTATCTTCAGATCCTTTCCGTCATAGACCACATTCTTTATTGATTCGCCACCACCTATTGGCCTCATTTTAGCCTGCATTCTCTTTGAGATATACATAGCACCTGAGCCATAAGGCCCACCTATTTTATGCCCTGAAAACACAAGAGCATCAATCGGCATCTTCTCCACATTGTAGGGTATATGAGGCACAGACTGAGCACCATCAACAATGCACAGCTTGTCATATCTGTGGCACATTTCGCCTATTTGTTCTATATCCTGTATAACCCCTGTTACATTCGAAGCGTGGTTTGCGATAACAGCATCTGCATCCTTGATCTTAGATCTTAGATCGGAGAGATCAACAGAGCCATCTTCTTTCAGCTTTACAAACTTGTATTTGAATTTCTCTCTGAAAGGAAGCATCGAGGAATGATGTAAGTCAAGGCAGAGCAATACCTTTTTTATCTTCAGAGTTGAGGCTATCTTCATCATGCCATCTGTCGTGTTTGTTATGAAAGCTATGTTATTAGCAGTAGTCCCCAGAAATGAAGCAACTATCCTTCTAGATTCCTCATATAAATGAGTAGCCTGAGCAGAGGGAACATGCCAGCCTCTGTAAACGTTAGAATCATAGAAAAAGTAGAATTGTTGTAATGCATAAAGCATTATATCGGGCTTTAAGGCAGTCGCCGCATTATCAAAGTAGATTAACGGATAGCCATTGATCATACGGGACAACATGGGGTAATGAGACCTAAGCTCAAGTATATCCATACGCAGATAAGAAAGAGAGTTTTATAAAAAGTTTTGTGAGAAAAACTTTTTTAAGTAGCAACATCTTTTTTACACATGCCTGTAAGGGAAGTGGATGTCGTTTCAAATCAGGCCATTTTGCCAAGACCAATATATGTTTATGATGCCTCGATGAATGCGATCGGAGCTTTAAGAGCAACAGGGATAGCAGAAGATGGAAACATAGGTTTGGTCATAGATGCTTTTTACAAGAAGAAAGAAATGGTGGAAGAGTTCAAGTCATGGGAAGAGAGAGCAATAAGAGTGTTAAGGGGAGCAACAGGAATAAAAGAATATTTAGAATTCTTTTCTAAGGAGATGCCTGAGATATTCGATATAAAACCGATTAACTTCAGCGTGGAAGATCCGAAGATGGACATGGTGATGGGAATTGCAGGGTTACAGCTAAACATACTCTGGGATTATGAAGGTGGATACAGGATGTTTTACAGACTCACACCTGCATCGATGACAGAGGTAAACGCAAAGCTAGGCTCAATTATGGCCACTATAAGGCTTCTGGCCAACAGGGTAAAGGAAGCTGATAAGCTAGAGATGGAAAACAGATGGCTAAAGAGCAGGATAGCAGAGCTAGAGCTAGCATATACAAATCTGGTGGGATTTGTAAATGCAAGAGTTGATACGATGGGAGCAGAGATAACGAAAAGACTAACAGCAGAGCTAGAGAAGAGGTCAAGGTTAAGCCAGCAGGATATTTCTCTGGTGATAGATCCGATAAAGGGAAGCTTACAGACGATAAAGCAGGGGCTAGAGGATTCATTGGACACGATAGCAGGAACTAAGAAGAAGATGCTAGGTAAGGAGAAGGAAATAGCAGAGGCATTAAATGAAGTGAGAGTGGAGATACTCAAATTGCATAAAGTGCCTCTATCACCGGAGCAGATATTGCAGTTGTTGAAACAGGTGATCATAGAGAGGCCAGATTGGGTAGCAGAGCAGCTTAAGAAGATAAGGGAAGCAACAGCAGGTGCACCTGTTACGGGGGAGTTGGGATGATAGGAAGGAAGAATAACAAAGCATCCGAGCCAGCTAGTGTTGATCTTATCGTAGAGGAAAAGATGAGGGGATACATGAGAGACCTAGAGGACATGATCAGGACAATAGCTAGAGAGGAAGTGAGAAATGCATTGCAGGAGACAGTAGGCACTATTGAAAGCATAATGACAGCAAACTCATCCTATTTGTTTGAACTGATAACGTATTTGAATACCTTGATAAGTAGCACAAGCGAGCCAGAAAAACAAGCGACAGTTGAGAAGATAAGGGATGCGTTAAGGGAAGGTAGAGAGCAGATAGCTCAGACAATAGGCATGATAAGAGATTTATGGGGAATAGCCCAGACCATTGCTATAACGAAGAAGGAGATGGATAGAACAATAGCAGAGATGCAGGAAGTGAAGGAGATGACCGAGAGAATAAGAAAGGAGATAGATGAGATAAAGGAGATGCATGAGGATGTTAGAAACAGCATATTGGAGAGTGTTGAGCAGGGTATTGTGGACAAGGTATTCGCAGAACTATTCAAGTCAGGTGCATGGATAAAAATGAGGGAGAAGCTGAAAGAGGAAGTTATGGCAGAAATAATGAGGAAGGGAGCGTGATGTGGGTAGGGTTAAAGAAGATACAGGAACAGGAAAGAGCACTCATTAATTACCTCAATGATATGGAGAGGTATTTGGCTTCCTTGATGATTCCTGAAAAGCCGACAATGAGCTATGCTGAAATGGAAGAAGGAATTCCTGTGCAGGTAGTATTCTTTGAAGGAACACTAATAGGAAGGGTAGGGGATGATGAAAGAGGGCACAGGATGCTGAGATACTATTGGCTAGATGTCAGGGATGGGATACCTATAAAGAGAGAAGAAGGACAGGATCTTTTGAGATATATAGCTGAGAGAATAGCATACTCATGCATAAAGAACGGAAGGAATGTTGATACCACGATAGCTCAGTATATAGGGAAGTTTTTGACGGGCCATCCATTCGCCCAGATAGTCGTTAAAAATGCCAAATTATCTATGATAGAGGATAAAACAAGGTTTTTGGGATGGGAAATAGATGAGGAGAAGAGGGAAAAATGGGAGAAAGAGCTAGTAGCTAGGAAGAACATACTCATAGTGAAGGGATATGAATGCCCCTACTCCGAGAAATATGTTGAAATGCTAAAGGACTACTTAAGCGAGCTATGGAATCTAGGGCTAGCAGTAATGCTATTTGAAGAGAGCGAGGATGTAAGGCTAGGGTTTGAGGCAACACCCGTTACAATCATAGCAGATCAGTATTTCAAGATAGAGAAGATAATAGAAGGTGCAATGTCTTTAGACAGACTGCTAGAGGTGTCTAAATGAGCGTGGTGCTGAGGAGAAGACTGTTAAGGAAGAAGAGGTCAAAGCAATTCAAACTGCTAAGTTTACTGATAATTTTCGCACTCGTGATGCTAACAGTATTGATAGTCAAGTCATTTGAGAACAGGAAAGTAGTCGTGTTTGAGGAAGAATTGAAAATAGAGAAACAGTTGGATAGGAATATAGAGCCTATGAGGCTAGCAGGATGGGTATTGAACCACTTTGTTTATGATCTGAGTTACAGGGGTAAATGCCAGAACATAACCTATTGCGTGAACATGTTAGAGACAAAGGGCTACTTCAGAGGAGTGTGCGATGATGTGAGCAGGATGTATATATACTATTACATAAAAGCAGGTTACGGAGATCCCATATATGTTATCGTGAGAACCAGAACAGGGGAACTCCATGCCGAAGTGCAATATATCACAAAAGATGGGTATATAGGATGCTTTTACTGCATAGATGGAAACTTAACCGATATGAGATGGGGAAGCGAGGTAATAGGGATAAGTGCAAACAGACAGCCTAAGGATGAGTATTTGTATGAAGTGATAAAAGGGATGGGAAGGACAGTTGATGGATTTCCTGAGGATTTTGCTGATTATGTTATGAAAAAGGATAGGAGAACTGTGATACATGTTTATGGGGATGTTAAGAGTGATTGTCCCGTAGAGATTGTTGGATGCCCCTTAACAGGGGCAGAGGTTTATGTAAGCCCTGAGAAGGTGGTGTGCCATGTCCAAGTTAGCAGTTTTGGAAAAAGTCGTATGTATTATCTTGTTAGGGAGTTTGGTGGCTAGTTCCATGATAGTGCAGGCCCAGAACGAAGCAATACAGATAGAGCCTGATAGAAAATACTATCAGGTAGGGGATGTGATAGTCGTTCATATAAGGTGGAACGGAACAAGTTATAGATATGCCATCTCATTAGGGCCATATCTAAAGCTGAAAGAGTGGAGATTAGTAGGATTTCAGGAGACAGCAAGGAGAGGGGGAATGGTAACACAGAACGATCCAGACCAATGGTGGACTATCGAAATTTACAACACTTCAACAGCAGTTCAGACGCCCACCTATTACGATATAGGCATCTTCAACACAACAACAGGTGAGATGGTAAAGAAGATCCACAGGGACATAATAATAATCGGATTAACTTCATTAATTGAGGATTACAACATAGTTAAGATGAATGCCACCAGACTAAAGCAGGAGAATGATATGCTAAAGCAGGAGATAGCAAGAAATGCACAGGAGATACAGAAATTGGAGAAGGCAGTTACACAGCAGAAGAGAGCAACAGAAGTAGCTAGGAAGTTCAGCAGGTATTTTGACTATGTTAAATTTGTGAATAAATCATTGCAGGAGTTAGGCTTGATCTCATTTGCGAACATAAAGATGAGCATTGTTGTGCCCGAATATTACGATCCTGAGCTAGATCAATGGGTTACCTTATCAGCTGATAATATAGCCATATTCAATGGGAAGTTATACTACAAAGTCCCGTGGTATCTCGTGAGGAACGCAACAGGAAACACAACAGAAGCATATATAAGTCTGGAAGCATTGGAAGATCCCAACAACCTTGAGAATATTTTGCTGTGGAACGAATGGTTCAATGGAAAGGAGATGAAAGCGAAGCAGAGCTACAAAACGCTATACTCATACTCGTGGATAGTGCCGTTATCGATAGCAGGGATAATAGTGTTAGCGATAATAGCAGGAAGGTTATGGTTCAGGAGAGCGTGGAGAAGGTGGTTCAGGCAGGCAGAAGAAAGAGGAATAGCACCCCCTGCATAACAAACTATTCTTTTTTTGTGGTAGAACAACTTTTTATTTTCTCTATTCTCTTTTTTGTATGCGTTACGAGGGATTGGTTATAGGGTTAATTATTTTGATCCTGCTTATACCACCAATAAATGTCAAGGGAAACCCTGGAATTACTCACGACTTTGTAACCTTACACAATTGCGACTCAACTAGTGGAATAATCCCACTGGGGAACGTGAGCGTGAACACTAGATACTACAAGGAAGGAACAGCCGGATTAAACTTATTTAAGACATACACCACAAGCAACTCGTTTGGAATCAGGTTGCAGTTCGCCACGGCACAGAACTTCCAGAACAAGCTCTTCACGTTCTGGCTGTATGCTAACAAGAGCGTAATATCGAAGATAACTAACATAAGGCTAAACTTCACCGACTCAAACGGGAATTACGGTTACAGGGACGTAAGCCCCTCCATCCTGAATCCAGACGGGTGGAAGTCAATAGTTTACATGACACCATCAGGATCACAGGGAGGCTATTACATAACAGACCCACCGTTTGGCGACTTCAACTACAAAACTGCAACTTATCCGGATGTTACAAAAATCACAAGGGTTGATATACTGATCTACACCTCCAGCTCTAGCACGATAGTAAACGAGGGGGAGCTTGTGATAGACTGGATAAAGCTGGGAAGGCAGATCATAGTCACCGATAACTTGGGCAACAACTTCTTTACAAAAATAGCCTATTATGACAGGCAGAACAACCTTGGAGTAATAGACTATGCGAACAATACTGTGATAATAAAGGGGGCACAGATAACGATAGGGGACGGAGTAAACGCCTATACATGCACTAGTCAAGCAGAATCAGTGAACATCATATCACCCCAGAACTCTCTTATCCATATCTATGTGAGAAAAAATTCAAAGATAGTGGTGGGACAACAATATAGTGGGAAGATAGGGCAATTTGGCTCCTCCTTTGCAGTTTACGGTCTTGGTACTTATAGTAAGATAATAGCAGGAGAAGATGCTAGTTACAGTTATGCAGACATCTGGCAGGGATCTTTCGGTTATTACATGTTATCAATAGGTGGGTCTCCAATTGCCACTATAAACGCAAAGATATACAACACAGCATTTATTAATACACATGTTGCCGTATATTACGCCAGCTATGATATATATAACGTAATGATACAATATGTCACCTATGCTGGAATAAGTGGTGGCACTCCGGTTGGAGTGAACTTGTTATATATTAATAAGGCGTATGGAGGAGTTGGAGTTACGGGAAACATCATCAGCACATTTCAGAATGTAATAATCAAAAACAATAATTATTTAGCTGTTCTCTATTCCTTCTCTGGGACTGCTACCTTTATAGATTCTGTGGCAGACTCCTATGACAGGATTTGGGCTGGGACAGCCAGCCAAAACACAGGCACTATATATCTGGCCTACACCTTTTCTCCCAGATTCATCGATGCCTCTGGCAACCCCTTAGGTGGTCTGAGGGTAAGGCTCATAGACGCCTTTGGGAACGTGGTTTACGACGACTACACCAACTCCACGACAGGTGTAGCCCCTTCCAAAGTGATAACGGTAAAGAAGTGGGTGGGGATAGGGAGCACCGGAGTCAATGCAGACACAGAGACAAACTACAACCCCTTCACTCTCGAAATTTACAGGGACGGCTACAAAATATCCTCAACGAAGGTAACCATATTAAACCCGTTCACGCAGGACATATCGGTGGTTCACGCCGTAGCCCCCTTAACAGCCACCTCAAAGAGCTACTACTACATAAACGAGCCTGCTGTGATATACTCACAGTTCTCAGACCTGTCGGGAGTTAAAATAAAGGGATTGACGGTAAACGCCTACATAACCATGCCTAACGGGACTGTGAAGGTAATTCAGCTAAAGGACGATGGAACAGCACCGGATCAAACAGCGAATGATGGGATATACACAGCCAGCTTTCCAAATACAGACCAAGTGGGAACTTATTTCGTAAAGGCAAACACGACAATTTACGGAAGTATATTTGAAGCAAAAACCTCTTTTGATGTAGGCAAATTGGAGCAGATAAATCAGTCGATAACATCGAAAATAATGAATGTAAACACAAGCCTGTCAAATCTGATAGGAAATGTGAATCTGTCGATAATCACGAAGCTATCAGACCAGCTCAGAAATGTAAATCTCTCGATAATTTCTCAGCTAGGGAAAGTAAACGTCAGCCTAGCAGACCTGATAAAAAGTGCTAATGTGAACATCACAAGTCTGGTGAAGAGCACTAACCTAACGCTAGTAGATTTAATAAAAAGCTCTAATTTAACGATAATAAAGCAGATAACAAATTCCACCAGCAATATAACAGTTTTAATCAACAACACAAGAGTAGATCTTGAAGGCAGATTATCGGATATACTCAGGAAGCTAGCAACAGCAGGAACAGGGAGCTCAACAACAGTTACAGCAGGGTCATCC
>NZ_RCOS01000020.1 GCF_003947435.1 Candidatus Methanodesulfokora washburnensis | reverse complement strand
GCTGTCCTGCTCTGCACACCCCTCCCTCTGCTGTTATGTTCCATCCTCTTCTCACTATTGTGGAGTCCACCTTTATTGAGGTGTTCACCTGAACCTCCAGATAGGTCCCCTTCGGGACTATGCACACCCAGCTCAACGAGCCGTTGTATTCTATCACCGTTCCCTGATATGGAGGGCCTCCATAAACAGTGAAGATGACGGAGCCGTTGTAGTCATCTGAGGGGTTCACAACCTTCACAACAGCGTTATCGGGCAGGTTTATGCTGACAGTTGTCGATGAGTTCACACCAGCCTGAACAACATTGTCGATTGCGTTGGATATCGCGATGGCAGCTTTAAGCACAGCATCGAACTTCTGCCTAGCACCTGCACTCTGGACATAGGGGTACATGAAGGCGAATGCCGTTGCAACTATTATAAGAGCAAGCACAAAGTAAGCGAGGTTCACGACAACATTGTGGGGCATTTATCCTTTCCTCCCCTCCAACTCTGCTCTTCTTTTATAATAGTCGGCAATTGCATTTAACATTTTTGATAGGGAGTATAAGACAAAAGCTAGCTCTATCATGACAACACAGCAGAAGATCATCAGCATGGTCCACAGAAGCTCCATATCAATCACCCGTGACAACTACCTTAACCGTTATATTTCCATTGGAAGGACAGAATGGATCACTTTTGGGAGGGCAGAACGCATACCCGCTTACAGAGGCTACTTTACTTCTAGTTATGTTCTTTCCTAAAATGATATATGTTGTTCCATTGTATAAAATTATCCTGAAGTCATCCTCCTTGGAGACAAGCCCAATTTTATTTGCCCTATAGGAATCTTCATTTTTTAGAACTGATTTCTTCAGCCGCCATACAGCGGTCATGTTAACCATGTAGGGATGAACTACGATAGTCCTTCCATCTCTCTTGTACATCGCAATTCCTATAGTGGGTGGAATTTTTGTCTCATTTAATGGGGATTCAAGGAGCTGCCTGAATGCTAGAACTGCCTCCTCCTGAAGGAAAGAGCTCTGAGATGCATACATGCTCCTGACAGCAAATATGGAGAAGAGGCCGAATACAACGACGATGAACATGCAGATGAGAAAGGCAAAGATATGCTCCATTGAATCACCTGTTGAAGCCAACTCTAACAGTAATTATTGTGAAATAGGGTTCGATGAAAAATGGCTGATTTGTGTCTCCATTGTTCATGGAAAGTTTATATGGACCAGGAGTAAAGAAGATATATCGTGGCAGTTCACCACAATGTCCGCTTCCTGTAGCTATATCACCTGAACCTAGACAGTATGAATCTCTCATCAAGCTCTCTATCTGCCAGCTGGTGGGACCCGTGAGATTTATCTGCTCTCCAAGATAATATAAGTAACAGGCATCATTGTTACACAGCTTCTCAGGTCTTAGCCTGAAACTTGCACTTGAATAATCCTCATTGGGTAGTCGCACCTCTTTATATCCCTTTTCTCCACCAATGTTATATGTTATACTTACGGTTACCGGATCTGTTGTGTATTTCTCCAATGCTGCAGTCTCAAATGTTATATTCCAAATACCATCATTAATATAAACTTTTCCTTTTGGTGGAGAATTCTTAAACGGTCCTCCATTAGCCCTAGCATCTTCTATCGAGCTTTCATCGCCGATAACCGGAGTTCCATCGCTATAATAACCCACAATATAGATAGTAATGTTATATTTATATGATTTATGTAGTAGACATTCGATTGGTGAGAAATATCGTAGACATTCGATTGGTGAGAGTTGAATACGATTTACATAATTTCTAAATGGTAATGCATATACATGAACATCTTTGCTCTCATTTGCTATAAAAAGGGTAATGTTCTCGGTGATGCTTCTTTTTACAGGCCTGCTCATCTGCCTCAGTCTAGCTGTTCTCAATGTTCCATTCTTCAATATCACAGTGATGTTCGCAGCTGTGCTCACGTTCTCTTTTCTCTCAACATATTCCAAGAATCCATTGACTGTGTTATTAAAGGTATAGAAGTCGATATTACTTTTAGTATAATTGACATACATCCCAGCCACAGTTCCTGCTATGCTCCTGCTCAGAGTCCTCATCTGCGTTATGCTCTCAGTTCCCCTCTGATTATAAATAAATATAGATGCTAAAATTATCGATATCAGCATTATGGCTATTAGGGCTTCAAGGGGCTCTGTTACCATTATCAGCCCTCAGGGAGGTTTCCTATCCCCCTGAATCCCCTGATTAGTCCCTTAAAGAAGCCTTTATACTCGTTATAGTAGGCGGGAACATCCTGTGACAGGTATCCATTGATCCCCTCTATGTGGAAAGTCCCTATTTGTCCTGAATCCCCTCCATATACTATCCAAGCTGTCCCGATGCCTATGTTATATTTATGCCCAATTATGAGCTTTCCGAATTTCAGATCAAGCTCCTTCTTCACTTTGATTATCGATGGATCTATGCTGAATGTTATTGTCCCCGTATTTTTATCCCACTTATACATTTCGTAGTCTAAGAGATTTTTATCTCCGGGAAACTCAAATACCCTTATCTTCACACTTTTTATTTCCCCGCTTCCACTATAGCTCATCACTGCATCCACCCTAACAGGATTCAAGTTGAGCATGAAGAACAAGGCAAAGGCTGGAAGCGGTTTATGCTTAAGGAATGGCCTGAAGAAGTATATACCAGGCGGTATTGTGTAGAACGGGCGGAGTGCTACTGCTCCACCTGCGCCCCCTCTTATCTCTTGGAGCAGCTCCTGTTCAAGATTAGCTGCAATTCCTCCACCCCCACCAGCTGCTATTCCTGTAAAATTCGAGCTGAGATCTTTGCTTGCCAGCGAATAGTATGCGATTACTCCATCATAATTGTCAATATATTCTTCAACAGGTAAGCCATACTTTTGAAGAATTTCCTGAATATCATTTGGGATAATATTGAGATGATCATCTGAAAAAATAGGGCAGCTCACCCCTGCTGGAGTTATAATGCACTCCCTGTCCCCAAATATATTCGTTAGTACTACTACTGCATCTATCCCTCTAGTGCCGTACTGCTTAACTAGTCCATAAATAGTGTCTCTTGTGTAGTTAAATTTTTCAACACCAGTGCCCCTTAAATAGTCATAGGAGTGAACGGCATTTCTTATGGAGCTTGCATAGTCAACAAAATCTTGGGATGGATCCTGTTTCATTCCTATAGACGGTGGTGTGACAGCCCCAGCTACTGAGAGCAACATAACAACTAGAGCAAAACCCACCAACAATACCGCACCACTACCAGACCTCATGTTCTCTGCTGTATAATCCAGTCGGTAATATTTAATCCCTTGCTTCTTTATTTTATAGCTATTACAAAAGGAAGCTGAGTTTTCAGCTGTTCATAGTTGAGGATCAGAACCGACTTAAAGAAAGCAGCTTTTGGTGAGAGCAAAGTTAGGCTTAACATCCTAGATATTTATCAGCTACAATGAAAAATATGCAGAAATTTAATCCCTCTTATGATCACAAAAGCTCTTCCTATTATTTGTTATAACATCCCTTTGTCTAAACTCGTACAGAGCTTCTGTTTGCATTAATAATAATTTCCCTTAAATCCTCAAGTGAAAGCAGCCTTATATTATCATCCTTGGAAAAGAGAATTGAGAAGATAGAATCAGATGTAGATTATCTGAAGAAAAGCCTTGACTTTCTGGGGGATAATGTGATAAATGTCCTCGTCGCTGAGCTTAAGGGGGGAACGAAGAAGGAGTGAGATTCAAATAATTAAAAATTATTAAATGGAATTATACTTTTTTAAGTATCATCAGTTGTCAACTAATTATCATAAAAGCAGGTAATTACGTTTATAAATTTCTCATCCATCATTCAGGAGATGTCGATAGCACTGAAGATGATAGAGGAGCTTGAGGAGAATGAAGCATTAAGGAGGAGGTTTCTCAAGATGATAATACCCGAGATACCCAAGGAACCCGATGTCACATTGACGCTCATAAATGCAATTCTGGGAAAAGTAATCACAAAAGAGGACCTAAAGGTCACAAAAGAGGATCTAAAGGAGGAGATATCCTCTGTTAGGGAGGAAATGGAAAGGGAAGTAACCTCTCTTAAGGGAGAAATAGCTTCCCTTAGAGAGGAGATTAGGGCATTGGATACCAGAATCAGCTCCTTAGAGCAGAGAGTTGCGAGGATAGAGGGACAGATGAGCTTGTTCACGAAGATATTCATAGCATTCAACCTGCCTATATTGCTTGCAGTTATAGGAATACTGCTGAGGCTGGCATTCTGGTGAATCTATTTTAAAGGAGCGAAATATCTGTTATCTCAACCGCCACAATATCGCCGTTTCTGCTGAAGTGAAGTATTACCAAGCCGTCCTCCGTGGGCTCTCCCTCAACAATATCCTCATGCATAAACTTGATGAAAAGGCTTCCTGTTTCCTCATCATAATCCATCATAACGACCTTTCTCGGGATGTTTATCCCATATCTCTCCTCAATAGCTCTGAGCAGACCCTCTACATCGATCTTCAGCAATGTATCAGTTTTTCGAACCATCCATACCTCCTCTCCCTACAAGGTGGGCTGTAAAATTTATTCTTTTCCATCAACTCTCCGAGAATCTGTTGGATTATCATAAATGACAATACCTCGGGATTGTCCCTTTCCTTCTCTTCTTTCTTAAATAGATCTTATCTCTCCTATAATGTATTCCTCAAGCATTCTCCGATTTCTGATCATCACCTCGTAGATATTAATTTCATCCATCTTGAAATCTCTCAACCTTCTTCTGATACATCGTTCTATCTAGGGAGTTCCTTGTCATCCTTCACAGCCACCGTATTCTCGCTTCCTAAATACTCTCTAATCCCATTTCATAAGAATAATAAAATATCGTGGAAAAATCATAGCAATGTCGTATACAACTGTGTTTCGGGCAGATGGCGGTAGTAAGATGGGAACCTGAATGGACTATCATAATTTTTATAGTGCTATCAAGTAAATCATTGATATCAGATTATAGTGTCAAACGATAGGTTTAAATAATTCAGGTTCCCACTTATCTTGGGCAACAACTCTGGATATTCCAGCCTCATCATATCGCCTCTTTGGCCCTTCCAGGGTTATTGCCCCTCCTTATTGACAATGGCCTATGGATTCTCTAGGTCATTAAACCCTCTCATCTTCATAGATCCTAGGGTATGGGCAGTGTCCCATAAAAAGGTAGCCAAGATGACCTAAAAATCTAGGAAACTAGATCTATTGTGGGCTTCCCAGCTAAACTTCAGGGGGAATTCCTGGCTAAAAAAGAAAGGAAGGGGTAGGAAGGTCAGCTCGGAGGCGGATAGAATAAGTACTGTGACTGAGTGTTCCCTGGGCCATAGATAACTATGTTGTGTTGCTTATTTCCGTCAGGTCCTGTGTAACTGCATGTTATTTTTATTACCTCGTCCTTGTCCCATTTACCATCAGTTCCTAATCCACTAGTGTCAACATCACTATCAGATCCTATTGTGCACCCGCTTCCGTCTACATATACTTTAAAATCATTCTTAGTAAAAGCGTTTCCGCTCGGAGGAGCTATCGTCCCAGGCCCCAAGTTCTTCACATATATGGTAAATTTCTGATTGCTGTACTGTGCGTTCAGCACCTGTATCTGGGATGCCCCTCCCACAGTTGCAGTCCTACCCAATGATCCGAATATGTACCCTGAAATCGGAGAGAATATGAGCAGTGCCAGGGCTACTGCTATCACCAGTATTATTATCTCCACAACTACTCTTGATATTCCGGCCCTCATCATACCACCTCCTTATCCCTGCGGGCTGAACAGGTACTGTGTCTGGGTGTTTCCTGGTCCATATATCACTATGCTGTGCTGCTTTGTCGCAAATGCGGTGTCATAGTTTTGTTGTATAGTTATTGTTATAACGCTACTCACATTCCAAGCATGTATTGAAGATGGAGTTGTTCCTGAAACTTTAACTTCATTATTATCTATGAAGACCTTAAAATCGCTTCCGTTAATATCACCGCTCGATTTCGTTATCGTTCCTGGTCCTAGATTCTTAATGTCGATTGCCACACTATTACCGCTGTTATATACACTTAACACCTGTATCTGGGATGCCCCTCCAACAGTAGATGTTCTCCCCAGAGATCCAAATATGTACCCTGATATTGGAGAGAATATCAGCAGTGCTAGGGCTACCGCTATCACCAGTATTATTATCT
>NZ_RCOS01000019.1 GCF_003947435.1 Candidatus Methanodesulfokora washburnensis | reverse complement strand
CCTGATTCATTCCCCTCTTTCTCAAGCTCTCTCTTATTAATTCAGGGTTCTTTCTCAGAGCTTCCAATATCGACCAGCTGACTGACATTGCCTAGCAGTTCGTTCAGAAAATATATTCTTTCTCTCTTCCTCCAGCTTATTTCTCCCATTTGTTTTATTAAATAATTCTATTAAAATTACCTAGTAGAAATATCATTTAATTAGAATTAAGGAGAAGTGCCCTCATCGGCTTCTTTCACCTCGGATTCCTGATTCTGGCAATATCATGCTTTTAGGGACCCGCATAGCCATGCCAGTATCCGGAGTACCTGATGAGAACAACTGCCAGAATGAGAGCAAAAATTATTATTAAAATAGCAGGAAGCAGTATCCTAAGCATTGCAATAGTTAGAGCTATGAAGTCCTTGTAATCAGCCTTTACTTCTTCAGCCAACATCTCACCAAGTGTCCTTTTCCCACGTCTGTTGTTGGAGGAACCTTTTCTCTACATATGTCCATCACATAGGGACACCTATCGGAGAAGGGACACCCCTTGACGGGTTCAACTGGATTCGGAGGCTCTCCCTTCAATATTATCTTGTTTCTCTTTACAGTGGGATCTGGAATTGGAACTGCTGATATGAGAGCTTGGGTATATGGGTGCTGCATGTCTGAGAACAGATCTTGAGTCTCGGCTGTCTCCACCCAGCATCCTCTGTAGATCACAGTTGTCCTCCTACTTATATATTTTATTATAGAAAGGTTATGAGTTATCAGGAGATAGGAGTATCTATATTTGTCCTGCAGCTCTTTCAGGAGATCCAGAACTTGGGCCTGAACAGATACATCAAGGGATGCAGTAGGCTCATCTAGCACAATGAACTTTGGATTCACGCTCAAAGCCCTTGCTATAACAACTCTCTGCCTCTGTCCCCCGCTCAGCTCATGAGGATATCTGTAAAGATGTTCCTCGCTCATTCCCACTCTTTCCATTAGCTCAACTGCCCTTTCATACTCGCTTCCCCTGCTGATACCATGAATTTTCATAACCTCAAAAAGCATGTCCTTCACAGTCATCCTCGGGTTCATCGATGCATATGGATCCTGAAAGACCATCTGAACCTTCCTTCTGTACTCCTTCAGCTTATTTCCTTTAATTTTTGTGACATCTTCCCCGTCAAATATTATTTTACCTGAAGTAGGATCTATTAACCTGACTATCATCCTGCCAACAGTTGTCTTTCCGCTTCCCGATTCCCCGACGAGCCCATGGGTTTCACCCTCCTCAACCTTGAAGGAGACATCGTTTACAGCATACACATAGCCAACTGTCCTCTGAAGAACTCCTCCAAGTATCGGAAAGTGCTTTGCCAGATTTTCCACTCTGAGAACCTCCATAAAATCACCTCCCATATAGAAAGCATGCAACTCTTACTCCATCTATCTCCCTGTATTCTGGGACTTTTTCCTTGCATATGTCCATTGCATACTGGCACCTCGGATGAAACGGACATCCTGGGGGAGGATTTACGAGATCCGGAACTGTTCCAGGTATGCTAATTGGCTTGACCTCCTTATCTGTTCTGGGCAGAGCTCTTATCAAGCCCTGTGTGTAGGGATGTTTCGGATCGACCAGAACCTTTGTAACACGGCCGAACTCGACTACTCTGCCGGCATACATCACTGCAACCCTATTGCAGTTTTCAGCTATTATTCCCAGATCGTGAGTTATTAATATTATAGATATGTTGCTCTTTTTCTGAAGCTCCTTCATTATCTCAAGCACCTGAGCCTGTATTGTCACATCTAGGGCAGTTGTAGCCTCATCAGCTATTATAAGATCAGGTTTTAAGGAATACGCCATGGCAAGGAGCACTCTTTGCTTCATTCCCCCGCTTAGCTCATGAGGGTACATCTCCATAACTCTCTCAGGAGCAGGCATCTTCACCTCTTTGAGCATCTGAATTGCCTTCTCCCTAGCTACTTTCTCCTTCTTGTCACTATTTATCACATCGGGATCATGCTGCTTCAGTATGTCGACAAACTGCCTCCCTATCTTGAAGACGGGATTCAGATATGTGTGAGGATCCTGAAAGACTGCTGCCATCCTTCTTCCCCTTATCTTCTCCATCTCCTCCTCGCTCAGTTTAACTAAATCTATCCCGTCAAATATTATTTTACCTGATACTATTCTTGCATTTGGTGGAAGAAGCCTCTGTATTGAGAGGGCTGTCACAGATTTCCCGCTGCCAGTCTCTCCAGCCAACCCGAGGACTTCCCCTTTATCGAGGTCAAAGGTGACTCCATTGAGCGCATGCACAGTGCCCCTGTATGTGTGGAACTCAACTCTCAGATCCTCGACCTTCAGAAGCAATTTATCACCTCCTCAACCTGGGATCTAAAACATCTCTTAAGCCATCTCCTACCAAATTGAAGCCCAAGCTTGCGAAGAGTATTGTTATACCGGGAAAGAACATTATCCAAGGAGCTTGAAACAGATATGTAGCTCCTCTGCTGCAAAGCTGACCCCATTCCGGCTCAAATGGAGATGGACCCAGCCCTATGAAGCTCAGGCCAGCTGCTGTCAGCATAGCTCCTCCTATGTCCATTGTGGCAACTACCAACATCGGATATATTGCATTTGGAAGTATGTGCCTGAATATTATTCTATAGCTTGGTATACTGAGTATCTTTGCTGCTGCTACATAGGGCTTCTCCCTCTCAGCTATGACCTGTCCTCTCATTATCCTAGCATAACCGGACCACCACACGACTATAAGGGCGAGCATCAGGTTTGTGAATGATCTTCCCAGGACTGTTGCTATTGCCATTGCCAGAATAAGGCCCGGAAATGCGAGAAATATATCTGTAATTCTCATCATTGCCTCATCTATCACACCGCCAAAGTAGCCGGATATCGAGCCGAGCACTATTCCTATCAGTAGAGAAGAAGCTATGACGACAATAGCTATCATTAGATCATATCTAGCTCCCAGTATTATCAGGGATAGCAGGTCTCTTCCTATGTCATCGGTTCCAAAGGGATGCTGCCAAGAGGGTGGCTTCAGCTGATTCGGATAATCTACTCTTTGTGCTATTTCAGGATTAACTATTAACGGGCCAAAGATAGCTAGAAAGATGAAGAAAGCCACTAGAACAAACCCCGATACAACGAGCTTGTTCCTGCTGATGAGCCACAGAGAATACCTCACATCCATCAAAAAGAGTTCCCTTCCAGTTCTTCTGCTCATTAAATCACCCTCAGTATTTTATCCTAGGGTCAAGCCAGGCATAAATTATATCGACAGCGAGATTCACAAACACGTATATGAAGCATGCTAAGACAGTAAAGGCCAATATAGTGTTTGAGTCGTTAAATGTTATTGCCATCACGGTAAGCTGACCCATTCCGGGGAATGCAAATATTGTTTCAGTTATCACAGCACCTCCCAGCAGGCCTCCGAACATGAGGCCGCTTATCGTTGCTACAGGTATCATCGCATTCTTGAGTGCATATTTATATATTACTATTCTCCTTGGTAATCCATAAGCTCTAGCTGTTGTTATATAGTCCTGCCTGAGAACTTCGAGCATACTCGATCTGGCAACTCTTGTGACGACTCCTATGTTGAGAAATGCAAGCGTTATAGAGGGCAGTATTATGTGGGAAATTGCATCCAAGGCAACTATAAAGTTCCCCTGAATGAGGGAATCCAGTATCATGAGACCGGTTATCCTGTTAACTGGATGTGCTTGAAGAAGTACTGGATCAACTCTTCCACTTGATGGGAGGCTAGGAAGCCCATTTGTCTTGAGCCAGTAGGAGAAGGTGTACTGGAGCGTCAAACCGAGCCAGAAAACTGGTATAGATATGCCGGTCAACGCTATTATCCTTATTATATGGTCTATGAGCGTGTTGTTCTTCAAAGCGCTCAGTATGCCCAATGGAATACCTAAGGCTATTGTGATGAGGAATGCCGTGACAGCTAGCTCCACTGTGGCAGGGAATCTGTACATCAACGCCTCGAGAACTGGCATATGGGCGACTTTAGACCAGCCCCAGTCCATTGTAATGAGATCCCTGAGATAGTAGGCATACTGCACATAAAAAGGCTTGTCAAGCCCAAGCTTCTTTTCTATAGCAGGTATGAGCTCGGGAGGAGTTCTCTCCGTCACATATGCTCCTAATGGATTCAAAACTATCCTTGAGAGGTAGAAAGTAAGTATTGTGACCCCTATCAAAACAGGTACCAACAGAAGCGTTCTTCTAATGGCATACTCGTATAGCTTCAAAAAATCACCCTAAAAAAAGAAAAAGAGGGAGGTCACCCCTTGGAGAGAGTTGCGAAGTAGTTTCCTGGGAAGGCTGGATTGTAGAACCATCCCTTGACCCATGTCCTTTGAACGTGATAGGCTGTCGGCTGCGTGAGCCATATGTACACGTACTGTTCATTCACCTTCAGTGTTATCTGCCTGAGGATCTCCTTTCTCTTCTGAGGATCTAATGTTCTCGCCTGCTCATCTATCAGTTTGTTGAGCTCAGGATCGTTAAATCCTATTCTTATCGGGAATGTTCCTTTCTCTCCATGGCAGAAGGGCACAACATAGTCATCCGGATCTATATAATCAGGAGCCCATCCGAGGAAGAATATAGGCAAGGCCTTTGCCCTCAGCTTTGCCAGGAATGCAGGCCAGTCCAGAGGAACTACCTGTATTATTAAGCCTGCATGCAGACTATTTATTGCACTTGCTAAAAGCAGAGAACCCTTTTCTCTTGCAAGGTTGCCGGAGTTGTAGTATATCGTCAGAGTCTTTGGATTATCCGGACTGAAGCCCAGATCCTTTCCAGCTGCAAGAAGAAGCTCCTTTGCCTTCGTCAGGTTGTATTCGTAGACAGGTATAGATGGATCATATCCGAACATCCCTTTAGGTATAGGACCATTTGGCTGTATTGCGAAGTTCTTCACAACCTCTCTTATGTATGTTTTGTAGTCGAAAGCGTATGCAAATGCCTGCCTAACTCTTATGTCCTTGAAAGGCTGAAAGTCAACGGGCTTCTTTGTTGTCTCATCGTATATCTTCTGGTTGAGTCCTATGAACATTATATCAAAGGTCTCGAATGGTCCCAATACTGCCACCTTGTCAGCTACATCCGGCTTCACGACTATCTTCCCCTCATTCAGCCACTTGTTTATGTCTATAAGTTGATCTATGTGTGTAACAGGAACATAAACAA
>NZ_RCOS01000018.1 GCF_003947435.1 Candidatus Methanodesulfokora washburnensis | reverse complement strand
GTTGGGATGGTCTGTGATCCTGTCGGTGGCTTTGTCGAGGTACCGTGCCACACAAGGAATGCTATAGCTGCTGCCTCGGCTTTTGTGAATGCCGATATCGTAATGGGAGGATATGAGAATCCCATACCTCTAGATGAAACGGTGGATGCCGTTTATTCCGTTGGAAAGATGATGCCATGGGAGCTAAGATGTACAGTGATGGGAGGATTAGCTGTATGTCCATCGGCTATGAAGTTCATGCCCAAGATGGAATGATGTTAATTCAATGTTGCACAGTTCCGCTGCAGTATTTCTAACAATATTAAGAAGTACCATATGACGACCCGAATTTGTATATACCACGCTAGCCTTTGATTCCCGTCATAAGTTCCTCCTTTCCTCACGTTCTAACCCTCCTATTTCTCCTGACCCAATCTTTCCCTTGTAGAACTGAGCTTCTAATCTATTTAAACCTTTACTTTATAGTATTATATATAAAGGTTTATTTATATTCCATTAAGGTTTTATTAATTTTCTCATTGAGATAGATTCCCAGGAGAATCTAATTCAACTTAATTATTTCAACTATATTTATAGTTATTCCTTTGCCTATGCTCTTTATACTCAAAATCATGAAATCACTTTTTACCCTATATTCTTCCTGATCTCTCCTATACATTATCTTCAAGTCTTTCTATGGCATATGCAATAGCATTTAGAGTGTCTCTCTTTATTACCAATCCTGTAGCCTTTTCTTTTATTGTCGGTTTCCCATCCTTTACCTCCACAACGTATGAAACAGGGATTCTTATCTCATCTTCCATTTCCTCACTCGCCCACATATTCGGAAATCTGAAAAGAATTCCTAAATTCTTTTCGATCGGAGATATTACCCATATTATGTCTTCCTTGTCCTTGCTTCGTGATCTCCATCTACTTACAAACAGGATTCCAATTGCAGTCGAAACTTCCCTCCATCCCGTACGCTCATATTCTTCATTGATCTTTCTTGCATTTGTTCCTACTTTGTTCTTTTTGCCTTTATCGGTCGGCGCTTTCCTTTTATTCTTTCCCTCTACCTTTCTTACCTTCTTTCCCCTTCGCAATTTCATATCCCCATTTCCTTTGCTCTATACCTTGCTTTATTAATATATCTGTAGATCCCCCTGCCGGAATATTGTACACATCTATTCTTTCCGGGGTCAGTCTACTGGATACACGTATGCCCTGGTGTCCGTTATGCCAGGGGGAACCTGCCCTACCCCGAAGCCCTCTCCCGTCGTCTCTAGGTAGAAGTACCTTACGCCTTTGACCTCATAGTATGAGCCTGAGAAGGGCCCGGCCAGCCCGACAGCAGCGTGGCCCGCATGTGGGAGGACGATGAGGGCGACCCTGTACCCCATCTTCCTGAACAGTGCCGCACCTAGGATAGACTTGTCGTCGCAGTCCCCTCCGTTTGTTATCAGGGTCTCGGCCGGGTACTTCGGGTATTCGTCCATAGAGGCCGACACCCTATCCGGCACGTAGGGTAGGGACTGTACGAAGGCCGCCGTGAACTCCACCTTGTCCTTCTCCGTGAACCCGTTCCTGTAGGCTGCCGAGTTGATCCACTCCACCACAAACCTGAGGAGGGGCTCGCTGTAAGGATCCCTGACCATACTAGCCCATCCGCTGTGATCGTACGGCCTGTCGGCCACCGCGTAGTGCAGGTAGTAGATGAGGGGGACGGGGATGCTCAAAGTCCACTCCCTAGACAGGCCGAGGAGCCTCTCCCAGTATGTAGAGAAGCGCCACCTGTAGTTCACGATCACTGTCTTTTTTGCTACTCCATCGAGGAACTCATCGGCTTTTTCTGACACCAGATCCCCCCTCAGATACGAAATAACTGACCCGGAGTTTATACTGAGCTTGGGATCGATATAACAAATCCTGGAGGTTATACCTATCGTTCGGGTATCTGTAATTCCTATCTAGCCTACTGTAATTATCCTTAGGGCTGTTGTACCAGCTTGTCCTAGCATATGTTTGGTTCCCTCTTTTTCCAGACTGTACTATGGCAAGATAATGCACTTCGGACTGGTCAGAGGTGAATTTTTTGTTTATATAGTCTTCTATTCTTTTATCCGAAAGATTTATCTTATTTAGCCCCCCAACTCTGTGGGGGGGCTCACCTGCTAGTATAGTAGCTTTGGTCATAATCTCACTCCTAGGGAAATCTTAGGAGCCCCCCATATTTAAGTTGAAATCCTTCATTTTCAACTCTGGATTAGGTAGAATAGGGCTTTTATCTCAATAAATCTGGTATAAATTATCCTAAAAACTAAAAATGGATGAATATATCTCTAATAACCCATTCTTTACCCTTCTGTTTTCCCTGTTAAAAAGAGCAGAAGGATATCTATTAATTTTCACTATTAACCCTATCCTAAGAAGGATCACTAGATATTATACTGGTGCGGTCAATTCTCTTGCTCAAATAAGCTCGACGAAGCAGATCAAAGTTTTTTCAGACATAATACCCAGAAAAATAGGAATACTAATAGAGAACCTGCTTAAATATAAACTTCCGGATCTGAAAGGAAATAGAAGGGTTTATAAATGGTTATCACATGCACAATGTGAACATCAACTATCGATATCGATCTTCCCTGCCTAGGATCCTCATATCAGCTTTTTAGTATGCTATCCCTTACAGCATCATAAAAAGCCTTTACATTGTCCTTTGACTTCAGATTGTCGACAGCTTTTATCCCCTGATCCTCAAGCTTTCCTCTCACATCCTCAGGTATATGCTCAAGGGATACTAGAATTAAGTTATTGGGCTTAAATATCTGTCTGTATGGCAGAATCTGCGATTCTATTTCTCTTTTCCAGGAGTCAAATGGATCCTCCTTGCATTCCACAAGTAGGTCAATGGCATTTTCGGATTCAACAAACTCCTCAGTTCGCTCGAAGCTGCCCCTAGCCACAACTATATCTGGTCTCACTGGAACGCGTCTTCCCGCAAACATTCCAAGCATGTGAGCCCCTTTGCTCGGCTGAAACTCGAGCCAGAGTGTGAAATCTTCGTATGGAGTCTCGGCTATGCATTTGCTTACCTCGGATCCCTGCTCAATCCACCAGCATGGGTTTCCCTCTTGCTCATTCCCCTTAAATTTAGATACCTCAATTGCATCACACAGTAGCTTCATGACCCAGAGCTCATATATCCACTTTCTCGTTTCTTTCAGGCTTTTGGCTCTTCTCCTGTCCTCAGGTATGCACATGAACTCAAAGTAATATCTCTCTGGATCCTCTAGCATACTTTCAAGCCTCCTCTGCTTTCCCATACACAATATATTGAAGCCCTTCTCCCTCTCATACTCCTTAAGCTCGTGGACCATTGGAATGAATAGCTGCTTGAACTGCACCTGAAGATCCTGCAATAGAGGATCTTTAACGCGAAACCTAAGATTGTATATCTCCTGAACTTTGGAAGACTCACATTTCTCAGGAGATCCGTCTTTAAAATCCTCTATTTTGCATTTCCCCAGAGACATGAGACCGCTATTTGAGAAATAGAAACGATATATTGTCTTTCCAGTAACTTTGTTTACAGGGATCCTGTGGATAACGATGTTCTCATGCTTGCTTGAGCTTAAAGCATAATCACCTACATGGACAAGCTCATTCCCCTCAACAACGTAGAAATAATATGCTCCCTTGGTTCCTCTCCATCTCTCCTTTATGACCGCCTCCATAAGGACACCTTTTATACAACAATCCTATGTAGCTTATAAGCCTTCCATAATACCCTTACCGAATAACCTCTATATGCTATCTTCCAGTTACTCTGCTACCTTTTTGCTAAAGAGAAGGCATCTATCGAAGCTCGTGTTAAGCAAAATCCTTAAATAATTTTAGCCTACATTATTTTTAGTTGATAGAGAAAAAGAGCCCAGAGGTGTCTAAGCTTGGTTTCTTCTCTTAAGAATGTGATAGAGCGCCTTATAAACGAAGCCAGACAGGCTTCTTCTCATACAGCCAAGTTTACAGTTTTAACAAAACTTTTGAGAGAACTTTTTGGTATTGAATTAGTAGATCTAATTCCTGGTATTGAGAAGAAGGTCGGGAGCAAAATCTATGGATTTAGAGGCAAAACAGATCTCCTATTTGGCTCTGTAATCTTTGAAGTTAAGGTTAATTTGGAGAGAGAGCTTGAGGATGCTAAAAAAGAACTGAAGAAGTATTTTCAGGCTCTACAAGAAATCGAACCTGAGAGAAAACACATAGGAATAGCCACCGATGTTATAAACTTTAAAGCTTATATGCCAGTTATTAAAGATGGCCAAGTTGTTGATATTTCCGAGATAGACTCAATGAACTTATTAACTACGCCTATCGATGAGGCAATTCTATGGCTTGACTCCTTCATATTTCATGAGTCAAAAATTAGCAGGCCTACTGCAGATGACTTAAAGTTTAGGTTTGGGCCCGGAAGCCCAACTTACTCGGTAGCCGTCGACATTCTTAACAGCTTGTGGGAAGAGGTAAAGAATAAGCCGAATATCAAGCTAAAGCTTGATCTCTGGACTAAAAATATGGAAATAGTTTATGGCAGCAGCCCTAAGGAAAAAGCTTTTATAGATCAAACATATCTCGTAACTATAGTTAAACTAATAGTTTATTATAGGCTCAGCGGGGACAACATGGTTAGAGCGGATCGAATTAAGAAGGCCTTGACGGGAGAGTACTTCCAGTCCACCGGAACCAAGAATTTTATAGAAGAAGACTTCTTTACATGGATTTTTCATCCGAATATTATTGATAGAGCCTTAAGTCTTGCATGCGATTTAGCTAAAGAGCTTCTAAGGTATGATATGAGTCAGATAGATGAGGATTTATTCAAGGAGATATATCAGGAAATTGTCAAGCGTAGTGAGAGACATAGAATAGGTGAGTATTACACGCCCGAGTGGCTAGTAGAACTAACGCTTAAGGAAGCTCTGGATACGTGGCTTGAAAGGAACAAGGACAAAGATGCTCCAAGAATCTTGGATCCAGCATGCGGTTCAGGGACATTTCTGTGCAATGCTATTCGCATGATAAAGGATATTCTGGAGAAAAAGGGGAAGAAGCCGGCTGAAATTTTAGATTTTATCCTTAATAATATTATCGGTATAGATATTAACCCATTGGCTGTCATCATTGCTAGGGCGAACTACCTTATCGCTCTAGGTGAACTCCTTAGACTTGGAAGAAATGTCGTCATCCCAGTTTACGTTTCAGATTCTATAAGAATTCCTGATGTTAAAAACGTGTTTGCCCATTCCGCCGAAGAAGGCACCATTCAAGTTTATAAGATAACAAGTAATCAATATGATATTCAAATTCCTGTCCAAGTCGCAGAACACAGGTTTAAGCTTGGAAGAGTTCTCAGCGGACTAAGAGAAGCCTTAAGTGTTTACAGGGAAAGAAGAAATAAAGATGAAGCAAAGGCACTGTTTAACCTCAATACCTCGGATATTTTGAGCCAAGCAGAGCTAGAGATCCTAAATGGGACACTTAGCACATTGTTTAAGCTTGTAGATGAGCAACGCGACGAAATATGGATTTATATTCTTAACAATATCTACGCACCAATAGCTCTAAAAGAGACAAAATTCGACATATTAGTGAGCAACCCACCTTGGATAGCAATGAGGTATATTGAAAACAAAAGTTACCAAGACTGGATAAAAGATGAGGTTTTGAATTACGGTCTACTTACCAGCGATCAAGTTGAGCTTTTCACGCATATGGAAATTGCAACACTTTTCTTCAATAAATCAGCAGAACTGTATTTACGTGAGAATGGTTTAATAGCATTTGTCATGCCGAGAAGCGTCTTGACCGGTGCCTTTCACCACATAAACTTCAAACAGTTCAGAAAACCAGAAATGAGGCTTATTAAAATACTCGACTTTGAAGACGTATCGCCGTTATTCAATGTCCCTTCCTGTGTCTTACTTGCAGTTCTGGGAGAAAAAACAGAATATCCAGTGCTTGCAACGAGATACAAAGGGCAACTTGAAAAGAAAAATTGCAAACTAGGCGAAGCTAAATATAGATTAAAAGCTGAAGATTATATGTACGAACCTCCAACTATAGGCCAAGTAATTCGTTACAGTTATTACTATGATAAGGTTAAGCAAGGTGCAACTATAGTTCCAAGAAACTTATGGTTTATAGATTTTAAGCCTCATCCAATATTGGGGATAGACATAACAAAACCAGCTGTTAAAACATCAGAGGAAGCCATAAAAGCAGCTAAAGACCAGTGGAAGAGTATAGTTTTGGAGGGAAATGTAGAATCGGATTTTATATACGCCACGATATTGGGTGGTGATCTTATACCATTTGGATTTACTAAGCTTCGTCCAGTAGTTATGCCTGTAAAACCCTCAGCTGAACATTATAGAATCTTTGATGTAGAGGAATTAAGAAATATGGGGTACGTTGGAATGACTGAATGGCTGGAGAGAGCACAAAGAGCTTGGCAGGAACATGCTACCGAAAGGTCACGCGAAGATATCCCTCGTGTAGTTTCATGGATCAACTATAGAAATAAACTTGCGGAGCAAAATCCAAGCAAACGCTATGTCCTCCTCTATAATACAAGTGGAACAAACCTTGTGTCATGCGTAGTTGATAGGAAAGCTTTACCGGATTTTGAAATATTGAAAGCCAAGATAACTCCGAAAGGTTTCATAGCAGAATCAAAGACATACTTCTACGAAACTGATAATGAAGCTGAAGCCCACTATTTATGTGCTGTGCTAAACTCTGATGTCGTGAACGAGAGGATAAAGCCTCTGCAAACAAGAGGATTATATGGCGAACGTGACATCCACAGAAGACCATTCATGCTCCCTATTCCTAGGTTTTATGCTGAAAATCAAGCTCATTTGAGATTGGCTGAGCTAAGCAGGATTTGTCATGAAAAAATTGCAATAGCAAAAACCATATTTACTGGAAAATCTGCTACAGGCTTAAGAAAGCAGGCAAAAGAGACGATAGAAGTGGAGCTTAAAGAGATAAATGAGCTTGTTTCAAGTATTCTAGCAGAGAATAGTGACAATAAATGAAATTTACGGATTTTAGGGAAAAGAAACTTACCAAACTTTCTCTAATAATATAGAGGACTTCTGGTCTATATGTACTCCTCTAAGGTTCCTTTTTGATCCCCTAAAGCCAGTTTTTTAAGCACCTCGTATAGCGGAAATGCCTCGTTTGCCCTTACCCATGCCTCCTCCACAAAGAACTGGGTTGCCATTTTTGCTGCCGTTGAGTCTATTGGTATGAGATCCGAATCCACGTTGAAATAGTTTGCCAAAGTCATGGCTGAAGCCAGCTGTATGGCCCTTTTTTCGAGCCTCATGGAAAAGGGCACGGTCCTCGTTTCCAGATGTTCTAAAATTAGACTTGATGCTCTATCAATCAGCTCGAGCATTTCATTCGTGAGCAACACCTTCTTCTCTTGGAAAGCTCCCACAACTAACGGATGTTTTGTTTGAATAGCATAAACTAGAGTTAAATGATCTCTGAGTTTGGGTGCTACCTTGGCCATCTTCGACTGTAGGATGCCCAGCATGAGCTTTCGTTGGCTTTTTGCAAGCTCACCATATTTCTCCTTGGTTAGCCTGTGAAGTCTGCATAGCATTCTATCCTCTATAGCATTGAAGTTCGGATCGCTAACTGTAGCCTCGTATCCTCTTTCAAAAACTCTAGTGTTGTAGTTGACTGAGAAAAACGAGGAGAACTTATAGGGCCCAACAGTGTAGGTCTTGGTCTCATACCGTATTGTGCCCCTCTCCATCGCCAGCTTTAGGGGTTCGACCATGCCCTTATACTTAAACCAATCATTAAACTCCGTGACTATAAAGTTGAATTTTCTTCCTTGATAGGCCTCACCGATGGCGATAAATTTGGCTGGTGTCATGCCACCGCAGTACCTATTGAGCCCTGGTAAACCATGAGGAGGAACGTTCTGACTTTCATTGCCGAGTATCATGTCCTTGGTGGCGAATGTCTTTCCAGTTCCCGGCTCGCCGAAAAGTGCAAGATTAAATCCTATGTTCAAAGCTCTGTTTCCATCCTCATTTATAACTTCAGCATCGCATATCGAGTACTGCTGGGTTATGCTCAAAAGATGGTCAAAGAAAATCACTGGACCATAAAGGTCTTGCAAGTAGTCTATAAGCGATTGAGGAGACCATTTTCTGCCAAATTCCACAGTTTCCTCAAGTCTTTCCTTAATTAAGTTGGAAAGATAGTTTTTAAATTCTTCTTCCATTTTGATGACTTCGAGAAATTCCTGCTCGGAATCCTTAGTCCTTAAGACTGGGATGGGCTTTTCTTCAAACTCAGCTAATACTTCTAAAACTGCCGGCTTAACTTCCTCGGGCATGGACCACTTGGGATATCCTCCGCTACCAACCTCCCAAGCTAGGTCCCATTTATCCCTAAGCTCAGCAATAAGATGCGAGGGATAGATCCTGTCACCATATATTTCACTTGCCTTAGCAGTTATAAGCTCAAATGGAGCCTCATTTATCTCTGTAAGAGCCTTTAGCAAGGCATAACCTTTCTTACCATGAATTTTCAGAATCTGTTTTACATCGTTCTTGACCTCCTCCCATGAACCATGAGGCTCAAAAACTCCTCCTTTCCTAACAGTATAATATTTTCCTCTAAATGTGTAATAATCTTTAACAGGGGAAAGCCAGATTAAACGCTCTAATTGGGCATCTGTCAGGCTTTTTGCTAATTCCTCAAGATTAACAAACTTGTCTTGGGTACGTCCTAGAAATTCTAAAACCCTAGTTTTAACTTCATTGGGCCAGTCCCACTCTATATGATAAAGAAATCTTCTCAATAGAAGAACTCTCTCCTTAATCTTGTCAGAAGGGATGCTCACAGATTTATTTTCCTCGGCGACCATAGGCTAATTCACCCAACCTTTTCAGTAATAGCGAATGGGTGCCTATTAGCTTTATTGAAGTCTTAACATTATTCCAAACAAGGTAGGCATTATTTATACGATTTTCTTCATGTCCAGCTGTTTCTCTAAACATCCCCACAGGCTTTTCGACAGGAAACACTCTTATATTTGCTGACACCATGCTGCCTTGATATTGTCTTAACCGCTATTTAAAGTTTTATATACATATATTAAGGTCCGACGCTAGGAGAACAAATTGTAATGCGACAGTCTTACTCAAATAAATGTAGCTTCTAGGCTTAGAAGTACTGCATACTGCAGCTTATTTTTGCTTAAGATCACGTGGACTTCCCTGATGTGCTTTCCATCTCCCTTCTTATCAGCATGTAGTCCTCCTCAGGTATCTCAACAATTCCTCTCCTCAGGTATGCGGACCATCTCTCCTTGTTCCTTATGAAGCTCAGCCTTGGCACCAAAGGCTTGAAATCCAGTGGCCTTTCCGGCACCAGTATAGGCTTGAGCATTACCCTGTTAGGGTATAAGTCTCCTCTAAATATCCTCTTATCGCTTTTGAATGGATCTGATACTATCTCAAACAGGCCCGCTATTCTGGATGGAAGAATTCTGTATTCCACCTTCTCCTGAACCATGTATATGAATGCCTCATCTCCCTTCTTCACTCTCTTCATCAGTTTCTCCCTTTTTTCAGGAAGGCCATATATACCCTCTTTCAGAACTATATCCCAGTTCATATGATCTGTGACAAAGATCCAGTACGTCATTTTGCTCTCCACTTCATGAAAATGATTTTATTAAAAAAATTTTTCCCATCTAGAATTCAGAGGTTCTGAATGTCCCTAAATGAATCCAATGTTGCTGATTATCTTCCAGAAGACATCACAATACTTTATGTAATGCGACAACAGCTACCAATTTCTGAGTTACTGAGTTCAGATGCCGATTATCAGCATCCTGATCAAAGAGACAATTAGCTCGATTTATCCAGCTTTTTCCTCCTAAATAGATGGAGCTTTCCTCTAATATAAGGATAGAGCTTGTAGTAGGAGAGATATATGAGGGTAAAGATTGTTAATGTTACAGTAAGGGCATAAAGGAATCCCAGCTTGGGCTCTAGGTATTCCAATGCCTGAAATGCTCCAAATATGCCGAACAAAATTGTCAGTAGAACCTGCTTTCTGGATAGATCCTCCTGACGGGCTGCTAATTCAACCTGTGCCCTGGAGAATTCCTCCTGCTTTTTCAGGGCTTCCTCCTCATAGAAAGTTCTAGCCATGTCATCCAGCTCCTTTAACAGAGATTTAAGTGTGTCAACCTCACCTGAAAGCCCTAGCATTTCTTTCCCGTGCTCCATGATACTCCTTTCTGGATCTACTATAAAGAGTGAGACATTCCTGTACTCCTCCAGCCCTTCCATCAGGCCCTCCTTTATCTCTGCTATCTCGCTGGGCCTCACGGTTTCTCCTCTTCTTCTTCTCTCCCTGAGCTCTCTGAACTTATTCCGATAGATTGAGGTATACACCCTTAGAATCATGTCCGACAGCAACAAGAATTCAATCGGCTGCACAAGAAAGAGTTCTCTCCTTCGATATCCAAGTTCCTCATCCTCCTCAGATTTCAGCTCTTCATTCAGCATGGCAGAGCCCAAAAAGATGGATGCAACACCAGCAGTTACAAATATTGCATAATCTACACCGAGGGATAAGTTTTCTCCCAGAAACTTTCTAGCAACGCCCTCCCGGTAATATCTCCAATGCGCATAGGATCCAGAGATTCCAGCTATCTCTCTTAGATGTCTCTCAACAGCATCTTCAGCAGTCGTGCATTTACCATCGCACCTGTGCTTCCTTATGCACACTACTCTGTGAACTAAAGAAAGTGGTGTCCTAAGCCTTTCCTTAATTTTATCACTAGTGATATCTTTCTTTTTCAGTGCATCAAGAGCTGCATCATAACTTCCATACCTGCCTTTAAATAAGACAGCAACATACAGAGGATAGGTGACGATCTGTCCAACGAATTCGTATAGTGTCGTCTCTATTATATTCCCGAATGGATCCTTAATTGTGCATTCTGCATCATATAGCTTTCTCCCTATATTTATCAGGTCATCCGTTGAGAAATTCCCGTTCAGGTGGATCCATATTGTTAAAACACAGATTCCAGCACTGTGTAAGAGGAGATACGGCTCGCACCTCAGCCCATTAAGATGGAGCTCCTGATCCTTGATACTCACGTTCAGGTCGGTCAATTTAAGCCTCACATACCGGCTCAGTTCCAAGTATTCAGGGTGACATACTTCATGATCCACCAAAGATATCTCTTCAAACATCTCAAGTGCCCTATCAATCTCCTCCTCGAGCCTCTCATTTTTCATCAATTCCTCTATGCCGATCTTCTCCGGATCCTCGATCCCGAGCTCCTTTGCCTTACGATAAACAAATTGTGGTGTAGGCCGGAATTCCTTAGGAGGGATCCAGATCCCCTCAACCATTTTGTATCTTTCAGAAAACCATTTTAACAATTCTTTCAGATCCTCTGTTTCAACAGGAGCTCCTAAATCAAAAGATATAATATAAACGAGATCAGGATCCTCAAACATTACTTCCTCGCTTCCAGCTTGTTCCCTCGCACCCATACTCTACCCAAGATGAGAACAATATAAACATTTTAAAACGTCGTCCAAGTGATTCCTGCAGGATCCTCATTTTATCCCAAGCCTCTCCTCCACTTCCCTCACTTTCCTCTTTCTTAGCTCCTCTATAACCTTCCTGTATATGTCGGAATTCCTCTCCATTATCCCCTTCAAGAACTTAGATATGTCGAACCCTGGATCTCTAGCTTTCATATACCTTACAAAGGCGCTCGTTATCGGGCTGTGTATTGTCACCCTTGGCATCCTCAGTGCAATATCAACAGCTTTTTCAACAGGATCTATCTCCTTAACTTCTTCCTTTAACTCAGGTTTCTCAACCCCCGCTTTCTCCACCTTCTCCTCTTTCTCAGGATGGCCTAAAAGGGCCCTTATTCCAGTCCTATCAGCTTCCCTCTCCTCTTCTCCATCAAATCACCCCTTCAGCCTCTCCAGAACCTCATCTGCTAATTCCCTGTAGGCCTTTGCCCCTAGGGATTCTGGATCGTAGTGAGTTATCGGTTTCCCGTAGCTAGGGGCCTCAGCCAGCCTTATGTTCACCGGTATCTCGGTTCTAAACACCTTATCACCGAACCTCTCCCTCAAACTATCCCTCACATCCTTTGCCAGAACAGTCCTTCTATCTACCATCGTGAGCAAAAAGCCGAGGATATCCACATTGTGGTCCAAATCCTCCTTCATCATCTTCAGCACCTCCATGAGCATGGGTATCCCAGCTAAGGGATAGTACTGGGCCTGAACCGGGACTATCACATGAGTGGACGCCTTAAGAGCGTTTATCGTGAGTATCCCCAGACTGGGAGGGGTGTCTATTATCACAATATCGTAGCTGTCCTTTACCGGCCTCAAGACCTTCTCTAGAACCCTTTCCCTCGCCATCCTCTGGAAGAGCAGGGCCTCAGCCCCTGCTAGGTTCAGATTTGATGGCATTATCTCCAGATTATCTATTCCTGTTTTCGTTATCACATCGGATGCACTCTTCCCCTCGACAACGCAGTCGTAAACTGTCTTTTCCAGCTCTGGAGGGTTCAAGCCCAACCCCCTTGTAGCTGCAGCCTGGGGGTCGAAGTCCACCAAAAGGACCTTCATCTTCTTCTCCTCAGCGAATATAGCTGAGAGATTGACCGCTGTTGTCGATTTTCCAACACCACCTTTCTGATTTGCTAGGCTTATCAACAGCGTGGGAAAAAGATGATCAATTTTAATATAAATTCTCTAGTTATTCCTGCTCGAACATTATCTTCCAACGGGAGAGAAATAGCACTATGGCTTTTGATTCTACCACTACTACTAAAAGGATCATAGCATAGAAGAGGGATTCTCTCCATTCCAAGGAGGAAGTTATTATTACGGAAAATATAGAAACTATTAAAAGAAAATCTAGTAGTAAACGTAATGTTATAATAAACCTCCCATGCTTTTCAAGGAGCTCCTTCTTAGGCACTATTACACGGTAGGGCTTTCCGTAGTTCTTCAGCATCTTCCGGCTATTTATTTCGGAGATAATCCCAAGAAAGAGGAAAAAAGAAGGAATCATGAAGTAAGTAGCAAGAAAGCATCCGATGGGATTGACACTACTTCTGCAGGCCTCAGGATTCAGAAAGGAGGTAACGCACCAGAAAAGAGAGAATAAAAAGGAGTACGCTGTATTCATGGTAGAGCTGGCTATCTCCTCATCGGGCAGGGATACTTCTTTATCGCATATTTTGAATATATGATCTATGATTCTAGGAAGTATAAGCCCTCCGGAGAGATGTCCAAAGAGAAGGAGCAGGATCATACCCCCAGCTCTGACTACGGGATTCTGGCTTCCCCATACATTCAGGTATATCACAGCAACTACATATCCAATAGTCCCAGTGTAAAGGTAGATCCATCCCCTCGTTCTCATTATAGCACTATCCTCTAGTGCACCTTTCCAGTATCATAGTAGAAGGGCATTATAACTCCAACAATTAAGAGAGGTATGGAGTAGAGGATGAGGTTAAAACCCCCAAAGAAAGCTTGTACCATTGTGAATACTATAGTACTCAGGGATATTAGAAATAGGAAGCCTTCATCAAGCTTATCCACCTTGCTTTTTCCAGAGCCCTTCGGCATATCAGATTCCATTAGTCTGGTGATACAGAGGTTAAAAAGGATTTATCATGCCTAAGTCCCTTTATTCTATATTATTCCTTTTGAGTTGTTCCTTAACAAATAACTGGTGAGGAATTTTGATATATACAACAAAAATTTATATAAAGCTTATAAAGTGTTTCTTAGGAGAAAAAGGTGTTTTTCAGGTTGTGCGTATTTAGGAAGTTAACCTAAAAACATGATTAGCCGAATAATAAGGCAAAGATCTGGTATGAGAAGAAAGCAAGCAAATAAGCAATTAAAAGCTCATATACAATAACTAAAAGCAAGTATTTTGCTGATCTCAGCTCCTTAAGAAGAACAGCTGCTGTGGCCATGCACGGAAGATAGAAGTTCATCATGACAGAGAGAGATACTATCTCAGCAGGCCCTAAAATTGACCTTATTGCTGCAACTGGATCCTCAGATCCTGTTATCGTGTTTATTGTGCCCAAAACTC
>NZ_RCOS01000017.1 GCF_003947435.1 Candidatus Methanodesulfokora washburnensis | reverse complement strand
CGATAGACTGCATAAAAGTGATGGTATGCTTCTAATTCAGCACATTCAACCATGCCTGTATCAGGATTCATCAGTTTAATCCTCAGTTTTGCACTCAATAGACCCACCTGGTTGCTAGCTTCTCAAGCCCTTTCACTACCTGGAAATCTATTCCCATCCTATCACATGTCATCTTTACGTCCATATCCATCAGGGGAACTACGTATATCAGCTTTCTCACTCTGTAATCGGGATATGTCTGCTCAAAGCTATCCTTATAAGTGAGTAGCTGACCTACTCCTGATGCTAACGGTCTCTTCTTAACCTCAATTATCCAGACATCCCTGTTAAGGATCTTTATCGCATCTATCTTCTTAGCAGTTAAGTAAAATGCAGCCTCACGCACACCAGGAGGAAATTTCTCAACTTCAGCTAGATGTGCTGAACTCATCACTGGAACATCGAATGCATAAGTGCCATAGTTCTGTGTTTGCTCTACCCATGCTGCGAATATGTGCTTTTCAGCATCCTCGAAGTGAGGTAAAGGAGAGTAGAATGCATCGAAGAAGCTCTTTATCTCCATGACCTTCCATTGCGGTGGATAGCTCATGCTCTCGCCTTTAATCTTGCTATCTGAGCCTCTAACATCATAATTGTTGTTGTTAAGGATCTTGATGTCTCATCATCACCAGCAGCCATAGCCCTAGCTTTGCTCTCCATCAAATCGAATACCCTCTTCTCTAACTCACGTATCAGCTCCATCTTCTTCTCCTTCTCCTCAACTTCAGCCATCAGGTATCACCAAAAAAAGATGGGATGGGAAGATTAAAAAAGTTATGTATGGGATGGGTTAAGGCTTCAGCTCATTCGCTCTCTCCAGGATTATCCTGATAAGGCTCTCATAATCCTCAAGGATGCTACCCATGCTAACCTTGTGTGCTGTTGTAGCTGCTGCTAATGCTAACAGCAGCTGCTCAGGATGTGCTAGGATCTCCACATAGCCAGCTCTAGCTATATCCACTGCTAATAAAGCCATCTTCTCTCTCTCCTTATCCTGCCCGCTCATATCACTCCCCTCCCAGATATTGCTTTAGAGCCTCAGCAATGATCTCAGATTTCCTCTTCCCTGTCTCCCTAACCTTCTTCTCCAGCTTTTCGTAGAGGAGGTATGGGATGCTGATGCTCAGGTTCACCTTCTTCCTTTTCTTTATCTCCTGAAGGAGGTCTGCCCAGGCAGGGTTCTCCTCATCCAGCATGTTAATCCCTCCAGAATCTAAGGTGAAGGAGCATACCATCATGGACAGACTCAATATAGTAGCTGAAGGATAGATTATGCTCATCTGCTATTCTCTTGATTATGTCATGGTCTATCTTTGCAAAGATAATGCCATAGTAGCCAAGTTCTACACAGATAGCTCCTGTTACGTCAATATATATGTCTCTGAATGTTGTCCATGACAGTCTCTCTAGGATTTTCCTCTTTATCTCCTCCAGGATTGACTTCATGCCTTCATCGGGGCATGCCTCTGATCGAATTAGGGGAAGGTTCTCACTCATAGCCATAAGATCCCCCCACTACATAGTGGACTGTGGAGTATATAAACCTATCCTCCATAGTGTATGTGGTCTATATACCAGTGAGCCAGGCTATATAGAAGCCATGCCACGATAATCACTCCTATAATGTAACAAAAAAGGTAAATAGGGATCAGGATCTCATCGAACATCCTGAATCTCTTCAGCCTCTCCTGCTATGTTAGTTCCTTCAGCATAGATGTAAATTGGAACTCTGAATCTTCCGATACTAGCATATCCTGTTAGATCCTTCTCTATCTTCAGGACTACCCTGTATTTCTTCTTCTCTGGTGGCTTAGGTGGTGAAGGTGGTGAAGGTGGAGTTATTGTCGCATTGGGATCTCCGAATAACCTCAGGTGATTAGCATCCCATGCTATGTTGGCTTTAACATGCTCAGGTAAGCTGGGATCTCTTAATGCCTCCTGAGCTGATCCTATTATGTAGTTATACCATGCCTTAGCAGGTTCTCCCTCAAGAACCCTTCTGTATCCATCGAGAATAGGCCAGAAGAACCATTTCAAGTAAGGATCTGTTAAAGGATCTCCTCCACCTGCAACGTTGAATATGTAAACCTCATCCCATGCAAATACAGCTGAAGCTCCCTTCTGAGCCATGTCAGGAGCCAGCCTCTGTCCTGTTAGACAGCTCAGTAGGAATACTATTTTCTTCTCCACAGTGCTTGTGGGATAGCTGCATGTATGCCAAATAACTACTGCCTGGTCTCCTGTAGTATCATCAGCTGATCCGTGTCCATTGTGAAGTATCAGGCTAGCTTTAACGGCATTCTTATAGATGTTGTCCACGTTTTGCTCTCTCCTCAGACATGGAAGTGGCTCATGTCCTGTTGCTCTAGCCATCTCAATAGCCTTAAGAGCATAGGGAAAGAAATAAGCTACTGCAGGCTCATAGTCGCTAGCTGAAATAAGTATTCCACTCATGTCGATATACCTCCCCATATTCTCCTGAGATAGTTTATCACATTTAGGTCTTTCCTCACCAAGCTGGGTAGATCAATGATGTTGATAACATATACATGATCCTTGCTCATGATGACCATAGTGTCCATAGGAAATCCATCAGCCTTAAGTGCTGCTAGGTAATGCTCTATTGCTGCAGCTAGCTCTTCTCTATATCCATCATCGTATCTTAACTCCCTTAACTTGATGATCAGGTCATCCCATGCCTTCTTCCTATCAAGCTCTGACATAGTGATCACCTTTTAGCTTTCTCCTGGAGCTTCTTAAGCTTATACTCCTTGTGTGCCTCGTTACCTGCCAATATGCTTAGCAGGATAGCTATTGCTGTCTCAAGCTCCTTCTCCACATTCATTCCTGCCAGATACAGGATGCCTAATACAAAAACAGTTAGAGCAGCTATTGCCTTAATCTTCCAGTCCATCTACCTCTCACCTCCCTTCTCCTCCTCCTTCTTTTCCTCCATCTTCTTCTTTAACTTTTCCTCCAGCTCCTCTATACTATTATAACTGCTACTGATAGCAGACCTGATCTTAGCCCTATCTTCAGCCATCATATCACCTTACTTCTTATGCTCCCTCCAGTATTTAAGAATAAGCATAGCATCCTCAGGATCATATCCTAGCCTTACAAGCCTCATCAGAGCTTGATCATCGGTTATATACCTCGCTCTCCACCATCTCTCTATCCAGCTCTCTGAAGGTAGTTTCTCCCTGGTGTCTATCATCTCTAGATCCCATATCTCCAGCTTAGCCCTAGCTCTAGCTTCATCGCCTAATGCCTCACTCAGTAAATTGAGAGCATCTGTCCTGTCTATTGCTCCAGCCTTGTATCGCTTTTCTATCACCTTCTCTATGTCCTTAGCTCTCTCTTCTCTCTCCTCTTCCAGCCACGATTCTATGATCTTAAGAGCATCGCTGTGGCTATACTTGAGCAATCTCAGTCTATCGTAAGCTTCATCAAGCGTCATCTTACCCCTTAGTAATAGCTTCTTGATACTTGATTCAGGTATGTCCTTGAACGCCCTCACGAGGTAGAAGTCCTCCATCCAGGAAGGAACTCCCTGGAAGCTCAACAATATCCTGGCTGTCGCTTCATCTGTGTAGTTAGTAGCCCACATCTCCTGGATCTCGCTTAATGTTGGATACCTGGATCTGAAGTTAGCATTTTCCATCGCTTCCAGGTGGTTCAGGATAGCAGCCTTAACCTTAGCACTCGTGATAGCCCAGGACATCCAGGGTAAACCTGTAGCCCATATTATATCCCTCCACAGCTCTCCGATTGTATCCAGGACACCTAAGCTCAGAGCCTTAGCTAGGGTATCCAGCAGCCTTGTCCCCATGAATGCTGAAGACACTAGAGCAAAGAATCCTGCTGTGTATCTCAATGCATCAGACTGTCCTTCTTCCCAGGGTCCAGGATGTGGAGATACAAGTAGCTCAGCAGCCTTCTCCTCCTTATTCCATTTAACCTGACCTATCGTTAAAGTGTTGATCAGGTCAGCAAATATCTGCTCTAGTGCATCGAATCCTCCTTTTGTTGTCTCACCTATGTAGTCTGAGATCCCGAATCTATCCCCTAGCTTAGCAGATTCATGTTGTTTCATTCTCTGTTCTATTACCTCTATGGGATGCTCAACATAATCACCTAGAGCTTTACCTGATGGAGAAGCCTTATATCCTGAATCAGTCTTCTCTATCACTAGAGAAGCCAGCTCTCCATCCCTCAGTTTCTTTAGCATGTCTAAATAGGGATTCTTTATTCCTAAAGCCATCAGCTCAACTTTATGGGAAGCACTAAGTATCGCATCAGGCATCTTGGTTATGTCAGCTAATGCAGGCAAGTTCAGGTTAAGAGAGCCTAAAAGCTCCTCTAGTATCCTGTTCCGTTCCTGGTCTGTTGCTACTGATTCCTGTTGAACCTGCTGTTGAGCCTTAGCTTGCTCCTCCAGCTGTTTTCTGAGCATCTCATACTGCTGTGTATATGCTGTGAATGCTTGTATCTGCTGTTGCATGTATTGCTGCTGTTGTTGATATGTGATTGTCTGGAGCTGGACATGTTGTATTATGCTTGAGAGAATGGGCTGGAGCTGTGTGTATGCATGCAGCAGCTGCTGTGATATGCTCATCTGCATTCCTGTTATCGCACTTGATACAGCTTGCTGAACTAACTGAGCCATCTGAGCTGCCTGTATCCCTGCTGGTATCCTGGTAAATGTCTCGACTGGAACTCCTGACTCAATAGCTGCTGCTATCGCTGCACCAGGTCTCTCAGCCATCAGCCTTGATACAGCTTCCTTTGCTAGCTCTATCGCTAGGTTCTTACCCTCACATAGGCTTCCTGTCTCATTCGCTCTTGCTACTCCTGCTGCTACTATTGAATCAAGAGTTCCAGGCTGATATATGTTGAGCTTATCGGCTTGAGGAACTGATAGGGCTGCATTCCTTATTAGTGTCTCCACTGCATCAGGATGTGAACTTATCCATGATCTGCCTGCTGCTGTTACCCTCTCATATATCCTTGTCCTGTATTCATTTACCTTATCACTCAGCTCCTTGAATGCATCTTCCTCCTTCTTTAATCCAGCACTGACATAGCTTTTCAGGTTATTGTAGAGCATGTCATAGTCTCTGGTGACGTCATTAGTTATTGCCGATGTGTCAGCTGCATATCTTCCCAGACAGAGCGAGCTTAAGACAGAATCAGCATATTCCCTCAAGCTTTTCCTGATATTAGCTGGAGATAGGTCTGTCCACTCAGCTCTCTCAGGCATATATCACACCAAAAAAAAGAGGGAGAGGGATGGATAAAAAGTTATCAGATAACTCCTTCCTTCTCCAGCACGTCTAAGTCAGCATCAGTGTAGCCCATCTTCTTGAGCTTAGCCCTTTTCCCAGCCCTATCAGGTGGAATATTAACAGGGGACTTGGAACATTGATCTATTGGCTTGTTTCCTATATCAACATCAGCTACCTGCAGTAGCTCGTTGATTAGATCATTGGTTACCTCCACCCTTACTTCTCCTATTGCCTCTCCACCGGGTCCCGTTATAATCTGTCTTCTCAGGACAATTGTTCTTGTCATCTAATCACCTCACGAGAGACACATCCCATGAACACCAACAGTCTTTGCCGCTGTCGCTGTGTTAACAACCTTGAGATATTTGGTGTTTATCATCGTAAACCTGTATTGCCCTGTTCCTAAGTTATCGATATATGTGTCAGTTGTCCCATCAGTGTAGTAAAATTTCACGTATGTCGTATCCGTATTGTAAATATACAGGACAAGCACTGTTACTCCTGTCGCAGGCTGGAACACAACATAGCCACCGGCAGGAATGGATGCACCTGCTGACCATGGATCTCCTACACCCATTTTGCATCACCTATATCCCAGCAAATATGAGGGCTCTCACCAAGCTTGAAAGCTTGGTGAGAGTTACTGAGCCATCAGGATGATCTAATGGTGATGCTGTCTTATGGCTATCTAAGTCCGTCTTCCTCAGGCTGTCATTTGGATCAACAGGTGCACCTAAGTTCTTGATTATATGACCAGCCCAGTCCTTATCCACATCTATCGTTATCAGGGATAATCTAGGTGCTGGAGTTATGATGTCCATATTCCCACCTTACTCATATTCCTCCCAGACTCTTACCTCAGTTGCTCCATCAGCTATGCCATAGAGAGCATATTCAGTCTTATCTCCATCTTTTCTCTTGAATATTATGCCTCCTCCAGCTTTCACCGGAAACCCCTTCGCTCTTACATCGGTCTGATCAGGAGAGATATTCAGCTATGCCATAGAGAGCATATTCAGTCTTATCTCCATCTTTTCTCTTGAATATTATGCCTCCTCCAGCTTTCACCGGAAACCCCTTCGCTCTTACATCGGTCTGATCAGGAGAGATATAGACATCATAGTTTCCCACGTTAAAGATGCCTATTGTTATCCTTTTCGGGTTAAATGGCACGATATTCACGACTCGATTAGCAGGTATTGGGACAGCCCTAGTGAAGGGCAATTTAAGCCACCTTCACTATGTAGGCATAGACTATCTCAGAGGTATCTGCTGAGCTTGAGAGGAACTGGAACATTGGTGGAGAGTTGTGAGTGAATCTTCCCATTTCATAGAACTGAAGCTCCTTCAGGTATTTGTCGTTTATCACTCTGGCTCCTGGATCGCTTCCAGCAATAGCGGGAACTCCAGGTCTCCAGTATTGTCCTGTGAATATCGCTCTTGCTGCCAGAGCACCAGCACTTATCGGTATGAATCCCACCAGTGCATAAGTTCCTACCTCCAGGGCTACTTCAGGTGTCATTATGCACGTAGTCCAAACTCCCGCTGTGAGTGTCGTGTTTGATGTGAGCTTTACCATCCTTATCTCTCCAGCAGGAACTGGTGGCAATGCAGGCGGGCCTAGAGCCACCAATGCCAAGTTGTATGCAGCAGCTGCCCCTCCATATGAAGCTATGACGCTTAGTTCCTCTGTCTCGCTCAGGGTCAGAGGTCTTATCGGTTTCCACACCGGTATCTTATTCAGATCCAGGTTCAATGCTCCATAGCTTCCAGGTATGATGCGGGGCTTGTGCCTCCTAACTTCCAGGGATGGAGATTTAAGATAAGCCTCTGTCAGGTTTACTCCAGCAGCATAAGCCCAATGGACATTATTCAGGCCAACAGGAACCATGAACCTGGTTGGTGCTGTCTGTGTCAGGACATCATCCTTCACCACTGGAAGCTCCACTTCAGTCTTGCCATAGTCGCTAACCAAGTATGCAGCTAGATGGGTTGCCATATCCTATCAACCTCCCTCCTTCTTATGTGCTTATTTCATGAGTTCCTCCTTCTTCTTCACTAAAGCCTCGACTATAGCCTCCACTCTCTTCAGGTTCTCCTTCCAGTCAGCTGATCTCGGTGGCAGGGTTACTCCTGATATTGCTTCAGCGAATGGCTTGAAGCGATCAGCCCACTTGGTCTCCTTCCCCTCCATTCCCTCCTTTATCCTCTTGCTCCCCAGCTCTTTTGCAGCCTTCTTCCACTCCTCATTTGACACCCTGGCTATGCCTTTCTTCCTTCTTTCCTCCCTCATTGCCCTCTCAAGTGCCTCTTTCCAGGTTTTCTCAGCAGCGTCAGACTCTGCAGCAGTCTTCCAGTCCGCCTTATCTATCTTTCTCGCATATCTGTCAGGAACTATCCTGACAGCCTCCTTATATGCCTCCTTACCCGCTTCCAAATCCACCTTCGGCATAGGGTCTCACCCTGGAAATTATGAAGCGATAAGTATATAAAGGAGGGGAGTATGGGATATCTTATGGCTAAAGATGAGATCTCCATCCTGCTGTGGAAGGAGAGAATGAGGGATCACTTCCAGCAGAGAAGGATGATGAAGATACAGCTTGAGTCCCTTGCAATACCTGAGCTGATAGATTTCATAAAGTCCCTCGACACCAGAGATCTAAAGACAGCAGTGAACTGTGGGATTAAGGGCTGGAGATACTGGATAGCCGAGCATGAGCTGTGCCATAGAATGCTGAGCATACTGCTACCTAAATATGAGATAGTGGAGAAAGCCCGGCAGGAGAATAAACAATAAATGCATGGGGCTACCCCCTACTCCACAATGCTCCAAAGAAAAAAGCTCAATGAGATGTCATCTTCCCCTCTCCGCTCCCCGCTCTCCCTCTCTCTCCTCTCCACTCTCTGCTCTCTTATTATATACTACGCTCTCTGCTATTCTCTCTCTATCCAGGATACGGTCGGTCTCTCTCTGAGGGACTCTCTCAGCGATTGAGATGATCCATGGGATCGATTAGGAGGTAGTGAACATATATTC
>NZ_RCOS01000016.1 GCF_003947435.1 Candidatus Methanodesulfokora washburnensis | reverse complement strand
CTGCTTTATCAGGTTATAGCTGTAATCAACGACCTCTTGAACTGGTGTAAACCAAAGTAAACCAGCTAACGCCCTGCAGTAGAACTCATACAATTTGTCTGGAGATGGATACTTGTAGTGAGATAGGTAATACATCAAGGCTGTGTCATCGAACACTCCTTTAGCTCTCATCACATTCATAAATGATTGATAGTCATAGAATATATCCCTTACCATGAACCTAGCAAGTGTTGATTCATCTGGTATTGAATACATCAGCGAGAGGGGCATCCACCTTTTTATCTGAAACCTGTCCTGATACGGGATGGCAAGTTTGTTCTTAACTATCTCCATTTTTGAGAAGTCTATGAAATCCCATTGAGGAACAAATGGAATATCATCAACTTTGAGCTTTCTTATCTCCTTTCCGCCAACGTCAAACGGTTTCTCTGCATCCTCGTAATAAACCCTACCAGTCAATGCCGATAGAAGAGGAGATGAGTATCCATACAGCGATAGGAAACTCCTGAAGTAGTCTAGGAATCTATTTGGCTCTTGTAAGCCCAAAGACCTCCTGCAAAGCTCTATTAAATCTCTGAATGATGGAATCTCGATGGGCATCACATCCCTGAACGGGGCTAGGAACTGCTTAGCATAGGGCTGTGATAGCCAGAAAGCCATGTATGAGAGGAAGTATCTTATCATGCGAGGAGGCTCATGCCACAGCACCTTTGAGAACTCCTTCAGCATATATCCAGGTCTAAGATCTATCGTTATATGAGGCCCTAACTGCCATCCTATTCTGAATCTATCCGCTATTGCTTCTCCTAATCCACCCAAGACCTGTGAAGCCCCTCTCATGCCGAATATGAAGAGGTAAAATGGAGCTAGTGATGTGAAAGACCATATAAATGGATTAACATAGTAGTTCATTGCTGTTTTACTGAAAGCTTGAAATGTCTGCAACCTTTCTTCTCCTATCTTCTTAAGCACATCCTGCCACGCATTATTTATTCCGAGAATAATGGGTTTGAATATAGCCTCTCCTATCTTCTGGAATGCACCGCCTATTGTCTCCAGAATTCCAGGAGAGTGAGGAGCAAAGAACGATGCGATAGCGTCAGCTATTGGAGATGCTAGGGATGCAAATGCATCCATTATCCACTTGAATGCAGATGTGAATGCATCTTTAACCCATCCAGCGAACTCCTGAAGCTTCTCCCATGCACCACTAAAGAAGCCTGATACATCTTTCCACATCTTGGATAAAGCTTCTTTGGGATTCTTGAAGAAGTCCACTATTTTATCTACTACATTTTCTTTCAACCATTTGAACGAATCTGGTAGTGTCTTTGTAAAGAAGTCAGTTAGATCCTTTGTGAAAAACTCTTTTATCCTCTCTATACCGCCTTTAAACCAGTCTGGAGTGTGTTCCCAGATCCATTTTCCTACATTGCCTAGAGCGTCTGATATAGGCTTTGAAATATTCTCTGAGAACCACTTTGGAAACCATTGCGGAAAGCTCTTTACTGAATCTACAAAGTTCTTTACAGCATCTGGTATTGTCTTTGTGAAGAAATCTGGTAAAGTTTTGGTGAAGAAGTCAGGAAGCGTTTTCGTGAAGAAATTAACCAGATCTTTGGTGAAGAAGTTCTTTATGTTCTCTATTGTCCCTTTTAGCCAGTCTGGAGTATGTTCCCAGATCCATTTACCTATATTCCCTAGAGCATCACTAATAGGCTTTGAAATGTGTTCACTAAACCATCTTGGAAACCATTCTGGAAACTGCATTATAGCATTTATGAAGCCAGTTATGTTCTTTCCAGCCTGTTCTAACAGTTTAGGAGCGGTCTTCAGGAACTCTTTAGCCCAATCTGGCAGGTGATCCCAGATCCATGCTGATACATCTGAGACAGCCTTCATTACTAGGGAAGGAACATCCTTCAATCCCTCTATGAACTCCTTAGCCTTGTCTATTGCCCCAGAGAGAACACCTTTCACATTCTCTATCGCACCAGACACACCTTCTTGAAATCCCTTTATGGCATTTGATAATAGTGTAGGTATCTCTGATATTTTCGACTTTAAGGCTTCAATTATTCCTCCTGCACCCTCCTGTATTTTCTGAACTATACCAGAGACAAGAGATCCCAAATTCTGCTGTATTGTCTGTATTGCATTACCGATCATGGAAGGCACATTTTGTATAGTATTCCATATCTGCTGACCTAATGCGTGCAACCTTGAGAATATATTAGTTAATGTTGAGATAGCACCAGATACTGCATTCTGCAATAAGTTTGGTAAATTCTGTATTCCTGATACAATGTTCTGGACTATGGTAGGCACTTGCTGGGCAAAGCTCTGGATTGTCGTAACTATTGGCGAGAATACATTTGATATTTGAGATCCTATATTCTTTAATGAGTTTAAAAAGTTGTTTATAGCATCAGAAACTGGTTTGACCCATTGCCCCAGCTGATTTATAACATTCTGGATTGAGCTAGGCAGAGTCTGAGTTAAGAGAGTTACAACCTGATTAACAAAGTTTGTTATAGGTGTTATGACAAAGGTCTGAAAGGCACTTGTAAGACCCGTAAATCCAGATTGAACAAAGCCCTTAAACGTTTCAGTCATCTGGTTTATGAAGTTGTTTACAGCCGATGCGATCCAAGATGCAAATCCAGAAAGCTGTTGAGCCAGCCAGCTCGATAGCTGTCCTATGGGATCTGTTAAGCCCCCAAAATCCACTACTGAAAGCTCTAAGAACTCTGGTGGAAGCTCGTTAAGCGTGAATTTAAGTTCCATATTATTCTGATTTCTCAAATACATGACAACAGATACTACATCTATATTCCCAACAATAGCATCAATCTCCTCTCTTGTGAGGAGATCTTCTCTTTTTTCCTCGCCATCGGTCATACTTTCCTTATCACCTCCGTTCCCACATAAACCTCAGCCCTCTTGTAGTTCTTTATCTCCTCTTTCACCATTTTGATGAATTCCTCTGTGTTTTTCGGATATAGGTGGAAGATATGGGAGATCCAGTTTCCATCCTTTATTTGACAAGCGACAATATACGACTTATCCCAGGGTGTATCAACTTTATGAACCTCTCTAATTATTAATGTTATTCCCTCTACATCCGCCTGAGCTGGTGTTCTCAGCTCATCCAGATTCAGCTTAGGCATAAGAAAAATAAGAAGAGGATCGTATTAAAGCTATTTTATGCTAATACATAAAGATCATCTAGATATTGCATAAGCAATTGCTAGTAATACAGCAAGTATTATAAGCCATAGGAGTATGGGGAGAACAACAGGGGCTATGAGATCCCAGTAAAACCAGCAAGCCTGTTTATCGTAAGCTGATGAGCATATAAGACCACCTAGAAGATTGTAGAGCGAATCGTAAATCCACTTTGCTATATTTTCAAACCAAGAGATCATGTCGGGACACTCTTTAATATTGTTCTAAGCTTCTTCAATAACTTAGCCAACTCCTTTCCTTTACCATAGATCGGGCATGTTGAGGCATTAGGACAGTCTGTAGCCACCATCTCCAGAGACATATCAGACGCTATAACAAGCATATCTCCGAACAATTGATTAAGCTCTCTGGTCTGCTCAGGAGATAAAGCTGATGCTGGTGGTGGTGTAGGAGGAGGAGGCATACCAGAAGTCTGATCTATAACCCTCACGAATGGAGGAACTCTTTCTTCTTTCTCAATCCTTCTTCTCCTCTTTCTTTCAACATTTGCTACTTCATCTTGAGAACCTGCTTCTGACATGTTATGAAATCACCATAAATTTCTTGTAGTATAGAAGTATTTAAACCTTGTGTCTCCCATTTGCTCAGCCACATCCTATAAAACTCATCATCTGAAAGCTCAGTTTTCCACTCCTTAGATCTTTTATGACCTATTCTTAAACGGTAAACTAAATCTAGCATTGCGAGCCTGTATTTAAACTTGTCAAACTGGTTTATGCCATAGGAATCGAGCTTTCTGTATAATCTTTTCACGAGAAGCTGGATATTGTAGGCATGGACAGCGTATCTCTGAACACTTCTGTGGATGTGGAAGTTCTCCATCTCAACTTCAGTTTTCCTGAATAGAACGCCAGACCAGGGAGACTGGAACAAATTGAGCTGTATTAATCCTCTATAATATCCGAACTTTGTTACAGCTTCAGCCATAACCCTATCTGTTAGATTCATGAGCCTATCTATTCCCAGTCTGGAAACATTTAGGTAGAAACCAAACAAAAGGAAATCTATAGAAGGAATAAAGAGCTTGTATCCCTGCTTGAAACTGAATTTTATTCCCTCTACACTATCAAAGTAGGATTTAGGCAGAAACACAGAGAGGTTAAGCATGTTGAATGATAGGAAGAAAGCCCCCAGCAGAATTTGCTCAAGCATATCCACCTTCAACGCTAAATATTCAGCTAAGAGCTTAGAACCGAACATCTCAGCCCATTGAGCTACAACGGTAGGATTTACTGAAAGCTGAGGAACTGATGCAACAACGGATGAAGGCCAGTAAACCACGCCCCAAGGAGTTGGTGGTAGTTGTTCATAATTAGGAGAGAAGTATAGAGCATAGTTGTAATGGCTCTGTCCATATACACCTATACCTATTATCCAGTAAACTACCTGTGGATTTATGTTTATCAGAAAGAAGAAGGGAAGCATGTTTGAGAAGTTGAGAACAAAGTCCTCTGGTAGTTCATATCCCCATTCTATGCTAGCAAAATCCCTGAAGAGATCATTCACATCTATATTAATAACTATCGCATACTGACCCTCCAACAGCTGTTCTATTGTAGGTAGGGATATAGACCAGTTCCAGTTGAATATGTCAAACTCATTCCATCCCTTTCCAGTCCCTATTGCGAGATAAGCTGCCAGAACGCTCTCTATAAGCTGATAGAACATTATGTCCTGTCTTAGGTATTCGCCAGCATTAGCCATCCTCTTTATTATTATGTCCTGAGCTTCAGGAGTAAGTGTTTTAAGAAACAGAAGCTCTTTCTGTGCTGAGATGTCCTCTGGTGTAACAGCAGACATCCCTCATCCCTTGACTTCACTCCTCTCCTTCAGATGTATATTTCTTCTTCAGCCTATTAACGATTGACTGAAGGAGATCAAGAGGGAGACCCATAGACACATAGGTGTTTATAATATCGTCCAGCCATCCCGTATCCCCCTTTTTCAAAGCCTCTGATGCGTATTCTGCAAATTCAAGAGCTAAATAGTAGGTAGATCCCGTATAGCCTATATGCTTCATACATGCATCTTTTACTATCCTCTGCAAGAGCATCCTATCGGCTACTGCCATCACAACCACCTACTCAACATATTGTGATACAACC
>NZ_RCOS01000015.1 GCF_003947435.1 Candidatus Methanodesulfokora washburnensis | reverse complement strand
AGGGAGGAAATAGAAAAATTGAGGGAGGAGATGAACACCAGATTCTCCTCAATGGATCAAAGGGTTTCCTCATTGGAGCAAAGAATGTCAAAGATAGAGGGACAGCTCTCCCTTCTAATAAGGATATTCATAGCCTTTAATCTGCCCATCCTGATAGGGATAATAGGGATACTGCTCAGGTCATACGTGCCATAGCTTTCAAAACTTCCAAGCTGAAATAAAGAGTAAGCTGGATATTGGGTGAAGGTCTGCTGGTCGATGGAAATGTTTAAATCTTCAGGAGGGATTTAAACTAAGCAATAGCGATGTCCGATGTCCCAACAATACTTAAGGAGATAAGAGAGGAGCTAAAAGAAATAAAGCTTTTGTACAAGGAACTTGTTGAAAAACTTGTGCCGGTTGAGGAACCGCTAGAAGATGAGAAAGAAGCTATAGAGTCCAGTGATGAGGTTTTAGGTGAAGAAGAAATAATGAAGGTCTTGAAATGATGTTCAGAGTAGAGGCCAAGAAAAAAGCATTAAAAGCTCTTGAAAAGCTTAGCCCTGAGAGAAAGGATTAAAGAGGTAATGCTGACTCTGAAAGGCGATCCCATACCTTTCAGAATTGAAGTTGTCAAGCTTAGAGGATGTGAGAACGTATACCGCATCAGAATCGGAGAATAGTCTACGAAGTGGATTGGGGCGAAAGAAGAATACTTATTTTAGGATTAAAAGAAAGGCTAATTTATCGGAGAAGTTTATTCAACAGCTGGAATGCTTAGGCCGATAGGCATATAAAGTTTGAAGCAGTGGTATAGAGGGTCGATATCTTGAGTTTGTCGGAAGCTGCAAAGGAGTGGATCAGCAGGGAAATAGCAAAGGAGCTGAAGAAGCTGACAAAATTGCCATGTAAAATTGAAGCTGAATATGAGCCGGATTGGGGCTACATCTACTATGTCACAATAGATGCAAATGCCAGAGAGGCGCTTAACATCAACTTAAGGCTACAGGAGAAGTTCAAGGGGATACCGATAGTCTTTGAGTGGACCGGAAAAACCGATGTAAGTGAGGAGGAGCTTGCGGAAAAATTGGCTGAAATACTTCTAAAGGGGGGCATTAAGGCGAAACTGGCTCCAAGATTCAGCGCAGTTAAGGCAGTGGAGGGGAACAGGGAGGATTAATGGCATACATTGACACAAGCTTTTTGGTCGCATACCACTTAAGGAAGAGGAGCCAGAATTGAGATAGTTTCACATAAGATTACATAATGCTTCAAATATCGCCCCTGTTATTATGTAAATTAAATATTTAGAGGCAACATGAGTTCTCAAGGTTCCTGTTGTTGAAATAAACTTAGGGACAATGGTGCAGGTCTGTTTGAATTTTGGATGGTTTATCATCGGTAGCATTTATAAGCTAGCTATCGATAGATACAATATAGGTTACAAAAGCGAGGAGAGATTTTGAGAATGCTGGGAGGCAGTATTAACCCGTCTGTTTTACAAAGGATTGAGAGAAGAGAACTAATTATTCAGAAGCTCAAGGAGTGCACAAGCGATCTTGAGAGGCTCCTTGGGGAAGAGTTCCTCGGGCTGGTGCTCTTCGGCAGTTGGGCACGTGATGAAGCCAAGGAGGACAGCGATGTAGATATATTCGTCGTGCTAAAGAGTCTTAAGGGTATCGAGATCCGCTTAGCTATATACAAAGTCGTGTCCGGATGTTTAAGGAGGGCTGTGACGCTAATTGATGCAAGGGCCGACGAGCTCTTCAGGGAGGAGCTGGAGCTAACTCCTCTCCTTCTCAACATTCTGGTAGACGGAATTGTGATCTACGATAAAACCGGTAGAGTGAGCGAGCTCTCATCAAAAGCACGACAATTTGTGGAATCTTTAGGTCTTATAAAATATAGAACCCCTGATGGCAAGTACGGCTGGAAGAGAGCAGATGGGAAGCCCCTTATGGTGAGATGATGTTCAAGATGAATCCCAAGTCCGAGGTAGATTACAGGATGAAGCTGGCTCAGCAATACCTAGAAGAATCAGAGAATGCATACAGGCGTGGAGACATTAGAAGCACGGTTGCTTCTTCGCAGCTCGCTGCCGAAAATGCTGCTAAAGCAATAGTAGCCGTCTACAGAATTCCCAGTTGGTCCCACGATCCATCACATGAGCTCAGAGATATAATCGAGCAGATGCCCCAGAATTTAAGGCCTTTGGCAGAGGAGCTGGCAAGAATAGCTGGACTCCTTGCTCCAGAACATGGCAGGGCAACATATGGGGAACCAACTAGAGGACTCACTCCTTGGGAGATATATGAAAGAAAGGACGCCGAAACGGCACTACAGCATGCTAGAAGAGCTGTTGAGCTGGCAGGACTTATTTTAAAAGGACTTATTGATTAGCTTTCTATAATTTAAAAATTCCGAGAGAAATGTATATTAACTTTGGGGGGCAAAGCACTTTGGGGGACAAAGTTGTTCAGACAGGGTCCCTGTGAGAAGAGAGATGAGCTTTTTGACAGGGATGAGGAGCTAAAAAGAACTGTTGAGGCATTGAAGAACAATACATGGGTTGCCATCCTTGGAATGAGGATGTCAGGAAAGACAAGCCTGGCAAAAGTTGCTGCAAATGTACTGAGGAAGGAGGGTTTCTCCCACATCTATGTCGACCTTAGAGGTGCCAGTAAGGTCTCGGATATGTCTAGGAGAATAGTGGAATCCATTCCCAAGAGCTTTCTTGACAGAATGGGAGATTATCTGGAGAAAATTAAAGTGTGGGAGGTTGAAATAAGCCTGAGGAAGGTCAGCAGGACGAGAACAATGGAGGAGCTTTTAACCGAGCTTTCTAGGAAGGAAAAGCTTTTGGTCATACTGGATGAGGTTCAGGAAGTGAGGGGAGGGATAAATCACCTTCTTTTGATGCTGGCTAGGCTCAGAAACTCAGCTAGAAACCTGAGCTTCCTGTTCACAGGATCCTCCATAGGCCTCATGGACACTCTTCTCAATCCATCTAGGAAAAACCCGATGTACGGAAGAAGCCCCATTGAGATAGAGCTTGGTCCATGGTCGGAGAAGACAGCATTTCGGTTCCTAAAGGAGGGGCTTGAGAAATGCAGTGTTAAGCACAGCGATGATGAGATAGAAGAGGCTGTAAAAGTGCTTGGAACTCTTCCCGGATGGCTTAGCTTTTATGGAATCAGGAGGTGCCTTGGAAAGAGCCATGAGGATTCTCTGAGGGATTCTGAAAGCGAGGCAGTTGATATAGCTCTAGAGGAGCTGAGAAATGCGATAAAAGAGAGAGGAGAATGGGCAAAGAGAGTTCTGAGGACGATAGCTGCATATGGGGCAAGGTGGTCTGATTTCGATGTGGATGTCTCTGATAGCACTTTGAGCGATTTCCTTAAGACGCTCAAGAAGCTCTACATAATATCGGAGGAATCAGGAACCTATATAATACCTGATCCGATCTACAGAAGGGCTGCCCTGAGGCTCTGAGATCCTATAATTTGTTAGTTTTAATAACTTTTATCAAGACATAATAATAAAGCTGAAAAGTTAATATCCCAAGGGCCACTCCTTCAGCTTCCTCATCTTAGGCTCGACAAAAACCACTTTTAAGACAAGAGCTGCAACTCTCAGCTTTGCTGCATAATCGATCAATTCCTTCCTTCCAGACACCATGTACTCATCCTCCATTATATCTGCTATCCTCTCAAGCTCCTTGATGTCCTCGAGTGTGTACTTCTCCGGATCCTTTCCTAGAAGCTCTCTTAGCCTGTTCTCAACTTCCTTTGTGTAGTACTTTGTTCTCGAGCTAGGGATCATGCTCTGAAGGGCAGCCATCAGAGAAATCGCCTCTGTCCTGCTTATTACGTCTTTTTCCTCAAGAACTTTTAGGAGAAGCTCGTTAAAGCTGAAAATCCCTCTTTCAAGCCTTTCCATCCTTCTCTCCATTTCCTTAAACTGTATGTCTATTTTCTCGAACTGCCTTGCTATTTTCTCAAATTGCCTTGCAAGCCAGTAGCCCAGACCAGCTGCCGATGAGGCTATGGAGATCAGTATCGCCAGAGTGCTGATTATCTCGCTCACACTCAATTACACCACCGCCACTTAATAAATGTTTAGATATTAGCCTCGAAAATTTTTGAAAATTATTCCTTTAAAGACCGTAAATTTAGGCAAAATCGGGATCTTTGGATAGTCCTGGTGAGGAACTTAGTTCCATTTAGCGCTATGAGCCTGTCCAACTCTTGGCCGAAGTCAAAGAATAAACATTGTTGTTACTTATCCCTACAGTTAGCTATGTTAATAGAGTGGTGGACTTGGAGAGGTTAAAGAATATAGCTGTTTGCAGCTTCAGAGGAGTTAGATAAGTTCAGCGAAGGGTAAAAGGCTTTTAAAGCAGTTCAGAGGATCAAGATATCAAGAGGCTTTGCACATGTTTAACAAAAATTTATTTATGTTAATAATTCCGGAGAATGAAAGCTTAGCCGGACTAAAAGTCTATCAATTTACTGTTATCACTTTAACATCCAGTTCTTTGCTGATTGCCTCAGCCTTACTCATGATGTCCGAATCCAGCGTAGCAAACTCTTCACATCCAGCTGCTCTACATGCTGTTATATGTAGTAAGTCCAGTGTCCTTAGCTTGAGAATAGGGGCTCTTGAAAAAGCATCTCTCAAAACCTCGTTGAAATCTATTTCGACGATCTCCGCTTTAACACTCTTTACCGAGTAAATTGCGAGGGAAAGTGGCTCCTCCAGTCCCGCCTTGGAGTAGACAGATGACAGCTCAACAAGAGTTAATCTAGAAACAATCCTATCTTTGCCCAGACTATTAATGAGCTTCATTGCTCTCTCGTGATTTGAATCAGCCTCGTCCATATAGGATATTATCACATTGGTGTCGATGTATATCAAGAATTCACCCTAGCGGTTTCTTTCTTCCTCAAGAAGCTTGCTCAAACCGCCATGTCTCAGCTTGAATCCCTGTTTTTCCATCTCCTCCGCCCTCTTATAGATGTCCTCCCAATTTTCAACCTCTTTAAGTACCTCACTTAAGCCCTTCTCGATCATGATGTTGAAAGCATGAGATCTACTCCTAGCAATGCCGTATCTGACCATTTTATCAGCGAGCTCCACCAGCTCCCTGCGAACTTTAATCGAGACGGAAATGCTCATGGTATACCTAGTATACCTATCATACCGGAATATAAACTTTGTTGCTGCGCCCTCTTTTTGCATCTCCAAGATTAAGAAAAACCGTGGAATCCATAAAGCATATTAATTTCATGCGCAATAAAAGATCGATGGAGATCCTGCTGATCGAGTGGCTCAGGCCATTTGATGCTGTTAGGACTTATGGCAAGGATGTTGTCGAGAGATCCAGTGATGGCTGGGTTGAGGTGAGAAAGGATAACAAGACCTTGCACATGAGATCACATCAAGAATATGTGGTTATAGTGCATCCGTGGTTTTCCAAGGATGAAAAGCTCTTTAATGAGGTTGTTGAGGCTCTATCTGTTCCAATCGAATCTGCAAAGAGGTTCATTGATGAATGGGAGTCATCCATAGGAGATTGGAGTGCAGAACTTGAGATATCATCAAATGGGATTCTGATGACTCCATATACCAAGCTTCAGTGGTTTCACGGGCAGGAGGATGTCAACAAGCTCTTGGAAAAGCACAATTCATCGCTTATAATGGATTACGATGGTGTAACAAGAGCTGAGGTCAGGATTGGAAGGCCTATAACTGCTGAGAAGGTAGAAGAAGGGCTTAGGAAACTCGTTTTCTTGCTCAGGCTTTATGCAATTATAGAAAAGGTTCAGACGGCAGAAGCAATAAGGATAACCATTCAGATGCTCCCTCATAATGTTTAATTTCGCAGAATTCTCAACGGTAATTGAGGGAGGGGCACTGAGTATAAATGGCTTAAGCTCTTGCATTGTGAAAATCTCTGAATAAATGAATATCTGTTACCTATTTAATAAATAGTTTTTATTTCACTTTTCTTATTTGCGGGAGCTTATCACCAGCCTTTTGCAGCTATTCTGCATATCTCCATCGCTTTTTTAACCTCTTCCTCCAGTTTTTCCTCCTCCCAATCAGGGTGAAATGCCCTTAAAATTTCTTTCAAAGCTATCTCCGCTATCTTAAGCCTGATATTTGCCTCAGTTATGAGAAGGAAGTATTTTCCATCAACAGGACCTATCATCTCGGCATCGACCATGCTTCCATCATGCCTTATCCCTATCTCTATTTTTCTTCCCTTCAGCTCGTTTCTCAGAGATGGCATCTCAAGCAGAGCCTGAAATACTGATTCTAGGTAGTTTTTAGCCTGATTTCCTGTGTAAGGGGAAACCCTGAACGCCACCCTGAACCTCATCCACTGATCAGCATCCTCAGGGCTTATCTCCCTCAGTCTTTTCTCCGTAACCTCATCAAAATCTCTTTCCCTATCCGGATCCCTCGTCTTGGACAGAAGTCTGGCCTTTCTCTCCTCCATAAGAAAAAGTGAACTTCAACAATATTAATTTTGTGCTCCTAAGTAACCTACTCCACGACTGAAGTCGGGAGCTTTGTAGGTTCATCCCGTAGTTCCCTACGGGCTGGGTTACGATGCCCTGCTAGGAGGGACGTGGCCCTCCTAGCTATATGTTTACCCCTCACTTCAGGGCAACCTGCTCCGGCATTAGGAAGGGAAAAATATTTAAACCTTACTGCGATTCCTCTCCACGACTAAAGGTCGGGAGTCTCCTCGCATTGATCTTGATGATAACACTAGAAGCAAATTCTTTGACACATCTCACGTTCAGCTATATTCTCCAACTCCTCGTGTACATAAAAGCCGTTTAGAGAGGAGAGCCAGAACTGGTATGGCTATTTATCCCTTAGTAGCGGCTTCCCGTGAAGATAAGAAGCTGAAAAATCTATTTCTATGTTGATAGGTCGAAAACAAGTTACCTCATGATTAAAAATGTTATATAAAGTTAAAAAATAAAGATTTTAATGATAGTACTGAGAACAACTTAATTAAGTAGTTGAGGAATTAATGGTGAAGAAATCATGATCCACAGGCTCATCATCAGGAACTTTCTCAGCCTTAGAGATGTGAACGTTGAACTGGGCAAGCTAAACATATTCATTGGGCCAAATGCCAGTGGAAAGAGCAATCTAGTGGCTGTCTTTAGGCTCCTCCAGAACCTCGTGACAGAGGGAGTTCCCTCCATGGAGGAGTATGATTTTGAGAGTCTCTTCTTCTCCTTTGATACAACCAAGGATATTGAGATAGAGGTTTTAATGGACGATGTCGAGAAGATGAGCTATAAGCTAACGTTAAACACAAGAGGATATGCTGAGAGAGCATATATTGGCAGCATGGAGCTGCTCAGACACGAAGGTTTTGACAGCAGATGCTCCTATGCTGATGAGCAGGGAGCTAAAAAAGAATTATTCTTTTCAGGCACATTACCAAGTATGAAATTCAGAAATAGTTCTATGTCACAGACGGCAAGTTGCCTCTTAAAGCTGCCTTCAGATTCCAACGAAGCATTGAGAAAAATAGCTGGTAAGATGAGGGGGATTGCAGCATACAGGCTTGAGCCTAGGTCGATAAAGCTCTGGGATGATGTGGAGGCTGAGCCCAGAATTCAGTACGATGGGAGAGGCCTTGCAAGATATCTGCTACATCTTTATCTGGAGAGAAGAGGGGATTTTAGTAGGGTTGAGGAAGCAGTCAGGTCCGCAATTCCTGAAATCGAGGAGATTGTGCCACATTTAGAGCGCAACAAGGTGGAGATATGGATAAAGGTTAGGGGTTTATCCGAGCCCTTAAGGCCCAGCAACATATCGGATGGAACAGTAAGGCTCCTCGCCATGGCTGCAATACTCTACTCAGGTCAAACCATGGTTGCAATAGAGGAGCCAGAAAACTCGATTCATCCATACCTGCTTGAAACAGTGATCGAGCTTGCGAGAAGATCTCCAAGCCAAGTGGTAATCACAACTCATTCTCCCTACCTTCTGGATAAAGTGAGGCCGGAGGAGCTCTACCTTGTCGAGAGAAGAGGGCTGGATACTGTTGTGACGAAGCTTTCTGGCAGCAAGGCTGAGGAAGTAAGGAGGTATCTGGAGGAAGGAGGAACTCTGGGCGAGGCCTGGTACGGTGGAGTCATCAGCTGATCTCATTTTGGTTATTGTTGAAGGCCCTACGGACAAGGCCTTTCTTGAGAACCTGTGCAGAAGACTTAAATTTCCCTGTAAGGTGCTGATAATGAGGGGAAATAGACCAGAAAAAGTTGCAAGGCCTATGTTCCAAAAGCCCTGTCACCAGCATCTCCAAGACCGGGAACGATATACCCTTTGTCGTTCAGCTCTGGATCAACAGCTATGGTGAAGAGCTTCAGATCTATGTTTGCCTCTGCGGCAAACTTTCCAAGTTTCTCTATAGCTACCGGTGTTGAGATCACCGAGGCAATATAGTACTTTTTTGCCCTTCCCCTCTTTAATAGCTCCTTTAAGGCCGCAATTAGTGTAGAACCAGTGGCAACCATAACATCGCTGATTATCAGGATCTCATCTCCATTCATCTTGGGAACCTTGACATAGTTGACCTCGATATCGAACTCCCTGTTGTGCATGCCTTTTTCCTCTGCCCTTCTGGCTGCAATAACTCCCTGTTTAGCTGAGTAGAATATCTTCACTAAACCCTCTGTCAGGGGCCAAGCTGCCCTTAAAACAGTTACTATGCAGACTTTTTCGAAGTCCTTTATCCTTATTCCCTTGTAAATGGTGCCAAGCGGTGTCTCTACAAGCTTCTCCTCTGTTTCAAAATCTTCAACTATTTCCAGCCCTAGCACTCTTCCGAGGCGCACAAGTCCTTTTCTGAACTCTACTTGGCTCGTCTCCTTGTTCCGCAATTGTGTCAGAACTTCTTGGGCATACTTCTTATTTACTGCCCTATATTCGAACAAGAAACCCCTCCCAGCAACTCTGAAATTTAGATATAAACTTTTCTTTATAAAGAAGTGCCCTGATGCTTTTCTAGGGCTCAAATTATAATTAGATGCAGCATTTAAAGCCTGGAATCTCTCAGTTCTCTCACAACTCTCCCTGCATCAGTCTCAGGTTTGACAGGATTTACTGCTAAAGGAGGCTTCTCAGGACCCAGCAATTCTTCAAGGGCTTCTGCTATCAAATCCTCACAAAGTTCCTCCTTTATAGCCTCTTCCACAGCTTCACTAATCCCCTTTAATCCTCTTTCACCTAAAACTTTCATCTTAAACCTCTTCCAGAGGTTTCTATCGATAACTATACTTGTCTTTATCTTCTCAGCCATGCTCCTAAACTCCATAAAGTAGCATTTAAGGTTTTGTTTCAACATCTTATTTTACCTCAGAAAACCCTTATACAGGGTGCAAAACTGGTTGTTCTGCCAAACATGAGTTCACAGGTGGGAGGATGTTAGTAAAATAGTACTCTAAATTGTTTCGCTGTACTCTCGAAGGACAGTAAATGAAGTAGAAAAGCACGCACAAACTTTGGATGAAAGCAAAAGATTTGTGGAAACGAATTAAAAGCTAGAACTAGATTTGCAAGTGGATAATGTGCTATATTAGCCTCAGAGAGTAATTATGGTAACTGTATAGTCTGAGAGGCGTTGCCAGTCTTTATCTAAAGTTACGATGCTCATACCTCTCTTTCTTGCTGTTATTGCATTAAGTGCGTCTCCAGGATCAACATCTCGCTGCAAAACCAAACCGACAGCCTCTCTGAGTTCACTAATTGTAAACTTCTGCTCCACATATAAAAGTTTTTTGTCCCACCCATAAATTCAGCTCTTAATTTAATCTTTTATAGATTTTGGAAGTTCTGATCCTTGTGCAACAAGCATGCTCTTTAGCCAGGTTGATGCGCGTATGCAGAAAAGCTGGCTCGTCATGATCCGTCCGTGAACTTCAGTAAAAATGGAAGGACAGAAAAATGTTAAAATATAGCACTGGCGAAAACCCTGTGGCAAGAAAGATTATGCTCAACAATGTGCTTCCAAGGCTTAGGGCTCTCTTCAATGAAATGAAGGGAGTTAAAGTGGCAATCCTGTTCGGTTCCATTGCCAGAGATGGAGCAAGCTCTCATGATGTCGACATAGCCTTGTTAGGTGAGGAGAACCTGCTTTACCTTGGATATGTTGTATCAAAGGTTGCAGAAGCCCTTGGCATAAGCGAGGATCAAGTGGATGTGGTGAGCATGAATCAGTGCAATCCCATTCTCCTGTCAAGAATACTGGGGGAGGGAGTTTTGATAAAGGGGGTGAATCCATGACATCGGTTGCCATGATAAACGATTGCGCCTACGTTGGTGAGACTCTGGTAAAGTATTTTCCTAAGGATATTAAAATAAGGCACATAAAGAGGACTAGGAGTCTCTGGAGCAAGACATTGGGCATAGCTTATAAAGTAATGAGAGCCAACGCAGATGTATATCATGTGCACTATCTGTTACAGGACTGTTATATCGCAGGAAAGCTGGGGAAAAGACCACTAATAGGACACGCACATGGAAGTGACCTGAGAGCCAGTTTAAACCATCTTTTATGGGGTAGGATAGTCAAATACAATTTGAAAAGGTGCGATAAAATCTTGGTGAGTACCCCTGACATTCTTGGAATAGCAAGGCAGTTCAGAGATGATGCAGTATATCTTCCCAATCCGGTGGATATGCGGATCTTCTACCCAAGGCCTGCTGAAAAACATGAAAGGAGGAGAGTGCTAATTGCATCTGATTCGAACTGGGATGTCAAAGGTACAGATATAGCAATAACGGCATTGAGCAGGATAAAAGACAAAGTGGATGTGAGCATAATCGCTTACGGTAAAGATCTGGATAAAACACTGAGACTAGCTGAGAAACTTGGATTGCATCTGAACGTGCTTCCCAAGGTTCCTCACGAAGAGCTCAATAAATACTACTGGAACTCCGATGTGGTAATAGACAGATTTAGGCTGGGATCTCTAGGAGTGGTCTCCTTGGAGGCAATAGCGTGCGGAAGACCTGTTATAGCATATGTATCTTCAGAGTATGAAGAGTATAAAGAATTTCCTTTAAAAGATATAAATGAAGAAGAAAAAATTGCTGAAACGATAATGAATGCAGACGAGCAGCTGTGGAGAAAGGAGTACGAGTATTTGATAAAATATCACGATCCAAGAGCTATCGCAAAGAGAGTTTTGAAGATATATAAATCATTTTTAGGGTGATTTGGATGACTGAAACAAGTGCGAGTCTTATAAGGGAAGTAACAGTAGTGCTATCGGGAGATCCAAAAAGAAAGGATCTTTGCGAAAGGATAGCTGGCGTGTACCGAAGATTTCCAAGAGTGAAGGAGGTCATTCTTCTATACGAAAGGAACCCAGCGGCTGCATTCAACAAAGGTGCTAGGATGGCTAGCTCTGATGTCATTTTCTTTGCTGGCGGGGATGTCTTGGTCAGATATCACGATTTTCTCAGAGTCGTGGATAAGGTTAGAGAAGATGATGTGTTATTCTTTGCATCTCCTCCAGGAGTTCTCGATAGACGGAGGAGGATACTTTTCTGTAGTGCTGCCTTTGCTGCCAAGAGAGAAACCATAATGAAACATCCTATCCCTGAATTTCCTGATTTTCTAGAGGAGATCCTGTGGATGCAAGACAAAAAGTTAAAGTTCAAACCTTATTTCGCAACTATATATCATGTGCACATCCATACTTTCTCCCATATCTTCAGAAATGCTCTCCTAAGATACAGGCTGAGAGCGACCATAAGAAGGAGATCCTATCTCTTACTTTTGCTTGGTTTTGCTAGGATATTTCTCGATTCTCTCATAATTTATGTAAAAGAGAGAATTAGCAAGCTGGAGACTGTGTATACACCGGCAAGACCTTGATGAAAGATGTACTTATTCTGCATGATGAAAAGATCTCACCCAGATCTGTGTTCTTGAAGAGATACTTCATAGGAGTGGAAACAGCAGGAGCATATGTATCTTCAGAGTATGAAGAGTATAAAGAATGCGCGTGCATTTCCTCAGGTCTCTGTCAAAGGGAAGATCACCAAGCAATTTTTCCAGCAATTTGAATGGATCTTTCTTGTCATTATCATCTGTCCTCTCTAATCTGTTTTAATTTTACAGAACCATATGGTTTATAAAACTTTATTTGGGCATAGCTAAAAAGAGGAGACAGAGTAGTAATGCCAATATGTCGTTTACTCTGTGGAACCGAATCTACTTAAGCAGATTCTAGATCTTCTGGGGAAGCCCAAAATAGTGGAAATAAGCGTTTCAGTCGATGATGAAAGGCTTAGAGACATGCTCAAGCCGGATGAAGCCAGGAGCATTACAGTGCAGTACAGCTGTGAGCCAGAGGCAGAGAGAGCCCTTGACCTGTACAGTGAGTATTATGAAAACTACATCAGCATTTCCAGATTCCCTGCTGAGAGAAAGCCCAAAGTCATATCGTCCTTCAAGGCATCATGGTACTTAAACGATCTCTCGGCGGAGTTTGATGGTTTTTCTCTGAGGATAAAAGCAGAGGGAGATCTGAGAAAGACTTTCGAAATAATGCAACTTCTTAAGGGAAGAATCATCAGAGTGGAGATAGACCTTAGCTGTCCTGAACATGAAAAATCTGAGGTTGCACAGCAGCAATATTAGCATTTATCTCAAATAAAGCTTTCTTCGCTGAATCCGCTAATGGGGATGCCTGATTAGATGGCGCCTGTAAAGCATCTCAGCGATGAACCCTGCAAGAAGCGAGTTTGCTGCTATCGACAGGCTGACCGCGGGGAATGATATCCACATCCAGAACCCGATGAAGATCTGAAGGATGTTCTGTCCCGTCCTCTGGAGTTCTGGCCTGAAACATGAGAGGATCGTCCATGTTAAGGCTATCGATGTGGAGGTTGTGAGATACCTGCAGATCTGGCCTATCACAATAGCAGCCCCAGGCCTAAACCTCCTCAGCAGGATATGCGTTATGATCCCCATAATTCCATCCCCCAGGCCTGCGGGTATCTCGATCAGGGGCTGAGCTGTCCAGATAGTGACTCCAATTCCCTTTACAATCCCGACGATGAACACCTCCCCTGGAGGAAGGAAGAGAGCGGATAAGCTGATCGCTGTTGAGCCTAGATTTGGATTTCCGAAGTGAAGAGGAACTCTTATGGCTGTTAATACGATGGATAGAGCTCCAAATATGGCGATCAGGGCTGTTTTTCTCGCTCTATTCAACTCCACCACCTGCGATCTCAGCGAGCCTATCCCAGATAATTTTAACAATCTCTTGAATTATTTTCTTATTATTATATTCTCTAATTATGTTTTCAAGATCCCCTCTACTCAATTTCTTGAACTCCGCGCATTTCCTCACCAGATTCGGCATGGCCCTCACAACATTATCTACAATTGTTATATTGGCCTTTTGAGCAGTTCTTGAGAATGGATTTATATCTATCGCCACAACCTTTTTCCCCATCCTGACCAGGGCCTCTGTTCTGTCCCCATCCTCAAGCGGAACCAGGACCACATCAGCAACTAGAATACCCCTTGGGCTGACCCTTCTCCTCTCGCTCATGAGCTCAGGTATTGTGGCTGATGCATCCTCCCCAACTCCCAGAACCTCATCAGCACCGAGGGAGAGAAGGAGATCCCTTATTCTCTCCTCTCTCTCCCTAGTTCTGTGGAATAAATTTACCTCTATCCTTGCGTTCACCTCCCTCGCGAGCGAGATTATGTCCTCAGCCACGAGGGCACCTGTGTTTCCGTTCACCGATATGACGGGATTTCTGGCCAAGAGAAGGGTTGCTGCAGCTGCCTCCACAGCCCTCAAAGCGGGAGGCCATGTCCTCTCCCCAAGTATGTAGTCGAACGCCTCCCCCCTTCCATGAGCTATAAGGCCCTCCGGAACCACAATTCCTCTCCTGAATCCCTCTACAAGCCTCTCCCTGATCAGCAAAGAGAGATATCTGGGATGGGAAGGTGGTATCAGCATCTCCTCATCCCTCCCAGTCTGAAAAGATGAACTGAGCCGAAAATCTTCCTCATGTTGGGGATAACCTCGCTTAGATCCCCATCATCGACTGCCGCAAGGAGCACGCCCTTCTTCACGGTCAGCCCTATTACATTTTTTTCTATTGACTTCAGCTTTTCAACTAGCTCCCCTCTCATGAACCCAATGCGCTCGGAAAACTCCCTCGATAAGCAGAAGAAGCTCTCCAAGGACGGATTTTCCATGAACTTATCCATTGCATCTTTCCCATATATCTCAATTTTCCCTCCCATCGACTCGAGCATCTTCCTCGTGCTCATCACACCCAAGTCCGAGGTCACGATCCATATGTTGCCTGAGGGCCTGATGGCCACCACCTTGCCAACTCCTGGTGCCCCGGGCTTTGTCCTGATCGCAAGTTGCTCCCCGCAGAATATTGCTGTCACATCACCAAGCCCTGTCATGTTCTTCACCTCAGCTACATGCGCCCTTCTTGCTGCATCAAGCTCAGATCCCCCTAAAATTCCCTTTAGTGCCAAGGATACTGCGAGGGCTGAGGCTCCGCTTGCGCCATAGCCGGCTCCAAGAGGTACATTCGATCTTATGTCTATCATCATGTTGAAAGATCTAGCTATCTCCTCAACTGGCGGTATCCTCGTCTCAACACCGTTGTAGAACAGCTTGTACCCATTGGATCTCCTCAGCTCGCAGAGAAGCCCTGGGATCACAACCAATCCAGCACCTGTTGATCCAGTCTTAAGCGGATCCTCAGAGAAATATGGCCTGAAAAAGCCTGTTATGTGGAGCGGGACCTCAACTCTCACTGCTTCAGCTTCCATGCCTCTCCCCCAAAACAGCCCTTATTATCTCCCTTGCCACCTCCCTCTTGCTTGACCTTGGAATGTGAAGCACATTTCTCCTCCTATCAACTATGTACACCTCGTTGAAGTCAGAGCAGAAGCCTATATCGGTTCTTGACACATCATTTGCCACTATAAAATCCAGATCATTCTCCAAAAGCCTTCTATAAGCTCTTTCCACAAGCTCCTCAGCTGAAACACCGAACTCAGCCTTAAACCCGACGATAATGCTGTCAGGAGCGTGTTTTCTCACCTCCGATATTATCCTAGGGCTTTTGACAAGCCTCACATTGAGCTCCTCCAGATCGCTCGATATCTTCCCCCTCTGTCTCTCGGAGAATGTGAAGTCGGGGGGAGCAGCAGATAGAAATATGATATCGTATCTCTCCTCAAGCAGGCTCAGGACAGCTCTCATCATCTCCTCGCATGAGATCACGTTCACAACCCTCACTCCCTGAGGTGGGCTTATGAATGTGGGGCCCAGAACAAGCGTGACATCAGCTCCGGCTGCAGCGCATTCCTCGGCAAGGGCTATCCCCATCTTCCCACTGCTCGGTGTTGAGAGGAACTTGACATCATCCATGTGCTCCCTCGTAGGGCCTGCTGTTATGAGGACCTTCCTCCCCTCCAAGCTGCGGGGTGTGAAGAGGTTTATGATAGCCCCGACAATCCTGCTTGTTGATGCAATCTTGGCTCTTCCTCCCTCAATCTCGGGTTCCACTACAACTATACCAGACTTTTTCAGCTTCTCCACATTCTCCGAGACAAATGGATTCTTGTAAAGGCTCTCATGCATTGCCGGCGCTATAATCACGGGAATTTTTCTTCCCAAAGCTGTGGAGACAATTATCGTAACGGCTGTGTCGCATATTCCGTGGGCTATCTTGCTGATGGTATTTGCTGTCGCTGGAGCCACGATGACAAGATCTGCTCCCTCACATAGGGCTATGTGCTCCACCTTTCCGGTCAGCCTCGTCACAACGGGGTTTCCTGTTGCCCACTCCATCAGATGGGGATGTATTATCCTCATGGCCTCCCTGCTCATGACAGCATGAACATCAGCCCCATTCCTCATCAGCTCTCTTGCTATCTCAGGGGACTTCACAGCAGCAACACTCCCACAGATGCATAAAACTACTGTTTTTCCCTTCAGCAACTTGCTTTTTGTCCCTATTATGGCCTTAGATGGGTGCACAACAAGATGTTGCTTGATCTCAATATAAACTTTATTTAATTAATCTCCTATTTATATATGCACTTAATGAAGGTATATATAGTAAATACTGTATGTCTTTATCCCTTAGCCTGCCCTCAACCATATGAGGATCGTGGTCGGGATAACCGGAAGCAGCGGCTTCATATACGGAGTTGCCTCTCTCAAGCTTCTGAGGGAGGCTGGAGTTGAGACATATCTCATCGTCACGAGGAACGGATGAAGGGTGATGAGGGATGAGACCGATTTCACCGAGGACTACGTGAGGTCCCTTGCCACAAAATACTACGATGAGTCAGATATCGAATCCCCTCTTGCAAGCGGATCCTTTGAGTACAACGGGCTCCTGATCTCCCCCTGCTCGATGTCAACAGCTGCAAAAATAGCAAATGGAATTTCAGATAACCTCCTCACCAGAGTCGCAGATGTGTGCATAAAGGAGAGAAGAACAATAGTTCTAATGCCCAGAGAGGCGCCTCTTAGCCCAATACACTTGAGAAACCTGCTTAAGCTTTCAATGAACAATGTTGTGGTGATGCCGCCGGTGCCCGCCTTTTACCTGAGGCCGAAATCCATCGAGGAGCTTTAAACCAGACTGTTGCGAGAGCTCTCTCGTACTTCGGCATCAAAACCAGATATCTGAGGAGCTGGAGAGATCAATGAGAATTGGAGAGAAGCCCATAAGATAAGCTGCAATCATTTTGCAGATTATATTGCTCCTATCAACCTGAGAAGAATTGGGATCACGGTTGCACCCCATATCGTCAGAATGATCCCTATGGTCCACTTAAAGTTGCTGTACATCTCCCTTCTCAGTTGGTCTATTTCTCCCCTCAGTTGACTTATTTCCCCTCTTAACTGAGCTATTTCCCCTCTTAACTGTGCCATTTCTCCCCTTAGTTGTGCTATTTCGCTTCTAAGCTCCCTTATGTCTTCCTTTTTGGCTACATCCGGGAGAATTGAATTTATCATGAAAAGCCTCACATCCGGCTCGGATATGATCAACTCCGCAAGCCTCATCTTCAGCCTTTTATCAGCTCCTATCTCATCTATTA
>NZ_RCOS01000014.1 GCF_003947435.1 Candidatus Methanodesulfokora washburnensis | reverse complement strand
GCAAGCCTCGGAGAGAATTGCAAAGAAGATAACTGAGGGAAAGAAACTCACTAGCACCGATGTGATAATCCTTCTCCTTGATCAGATGAACAAGAGGATCGATGATACAAACAAGAGGATCGATGATCTGAGTGCTTCCCTCAACAAGAGAATCGATGATACAAATAGGAGGATAGACGATCTAAACACCTCACTCAACAAGAGGATCGATGATCTGAATATCTCACTTAACAAGAGAATTGATGATATCAAGGAGGATCTGAGATCGCTTCATCAGGAGGTATCCTCGATAAAGTCCGATGTAATAGCATTGATGAGGGAGAAGCTGAAGACAGGCTAATTAGCAGTCTTTGGCGGAAAATAGAAAGGCCTTAAGAGCAAGTTTCTACGACTTTCTTTTTTAAGGCTCTTTAAGTCGATTTTTAAAATAAGCAGCCGAAAATTTTATCCGTGATAATTTTCCGTTCGCACATACTTTTGGATTTGGATGAGGAGGATTAACAACACATATATGACCTTCACAGGAAAGCCTGAACAGCAGATTCTGGAAACAGGAATTCCCCTTAACTGTGAAAAGTGTCAACTTTATATACTTTTCACTGCATCAAAACAGATGTTACTGAGGAGGAGCTAGATAAGGAGCGTTTTGGAAGAGGAGAGTGAAGCTGTAGTCGTAGTACACGAAGCGATGGCACACGAATCGGGAAGAGGGCAGAGGAGATCCTAACACGGTTAGGAGAATGCTCCTATGCAGCATTAAGGCAATGGGGAGCTTTTCAGATACTGCATATGCCGATGGAAAGAAAGCTAGTAAACATGCCGGGTTAGCTTCTTCAATTTAAAGGCTTTTGCTTACAGCTCTAGCTACAGCAGGATAGCTGTGCGCTTCAAGCTTTTCTCTGCCGGAAAAATATATGTAAAAGTACTGCAATATTTTTTATCGTAATACTTCCGCTCTATCAGCGCCTGTACTTAAAGCCACTATACTTCCTTCTAAATCCTTTTTTCCTCCTGTGAAAGGCAAGAAACAGCATTGAGAGGACTGCCAGAAGGATCACAGGTATAAGGTAAACCGGGTAAACAGGGTTTTCAGCTTTAACAAGGCTTATGTTTCCTATGAAGTCCTCCGGTCTCTCAGATCTTCTGGCCATCTCCACATATTTCTTAGATTCAGGATCGCTTGTGCTGTTCCCAAGCAGGTTGCAAGCTGAGCTCTTCAGGTAAAGAAAGCACCCATCAACCTCGTCCTTTGTCCTGTTGAAAATGCTTGGATCTCCTGTCCTGTTCAGAAGAATAACGTCATTTTCCGCTGCAGCGCAGATTTCTGCAGATATCCCCCTGCTTTTCAGAAGCTCCCAAGCTTCTTTTATTTTTTTGAATTTGAGGAGAAGGTCATCAAGATCCTTTCTGTCCAGAACCTTTATTACGAACCTGTTATCGGAGCAGGCTGAGGAACAGATCCTTACAGTGACATTGTGTTCCCCTTTTTCATCAGCAAGCCAGCGAAGCAGGACAGTGCTTATTCCTCTTTCTACTTCCGCTTTATCAACGGTTTTTCCATCCACCTCAAGAATTAAAGAAGCCTTTGAGGTTGAGTTCACCGATACAGTTATGTTTGCAAAATAACCCTGAAAAACAGGCCTGTAGCTCATGAAGAGAAGGTTTGCCTGAGAAACTGAGATGTTCACCGATTTACGTATTCCATCCCCTATGAATAAAACTGTCACATTCCCCTCTGCTTGAAGGAGGAAGTTTCTCAGCTCTCCAGGGTTAAGTGTGACGTTGAAATTTTTTCTTCCCCCTTCATATATGAAGGAGAGGGTTCCGTTTATCTGGGAGTAGCCCCTGTTCATCAGATCGCAGGAGACCGTGCTATCAAATGAGGAGCAGTTTAAGCTGACATCCCTGGGAGCTATTTCTATGGGCATCGGAACCTCCCATGAGAACTCACTGCCTCCTGATCTCATCTTAAGGAGAATTAAGATTATGTGTTGCCCTTTCGTTGCATTTTTTGGTATAGTGAGCTGGAAGGAGCCTATAATTGAGGAGGATTTCGGCATCACACTGACATCTACGGATTTCTCAACGGGATTTCCCCAGTCGGGGGAAAGCCTCACATGAAGGACTGAGATTGATGTATCCCCTGTGTTCCTTAGCTCAAGGGAGATGTTTGCAGTGTCCCCAGGGCTGTATACCTGCTTGTCCATGTGCCAGAATATCTCTGCACTCCAGCCGGATAGAAAAGTTAAGGGGAGAAAAATAAGAAGAGAAAAAAGAGGAAAAGGAAATTTAAACTTCAAGAGAGCCTCACTGTAGCAGTCTTGACGAATGTATTTCCATTTACTGTTACTATAAGGTATATTGTGTAGTCACCTGGCTTTGAGGGTGAGCTCCAGTAGAGGATCCACTGGAGAAAGCCTGCCCTCTCAGTTGATGGGTAGAAGCCTGCTGAGGTCTCATGTCCAACTATTCTGGTCTCCTCTCCGTATATCGGGTATGTGTAGCCTGCATAACCATAGCCCGTATAGCCATAGCCGTAGCCCCAGCCCACCACCACCTTCACCTTCTCGTATGAGTACCAGTAGCCCATTCCAGCAGGAGGTGTCCCATAAGTTATGGGCCCTCTGAAGACAGCCTCAACTTTAGTATCTTTGCATGTAACCGTCTCTCCATCCTTTAACGGGAGCTTGCATGACAGTGAGTAGCCATCGGGCCCTGTTATCCTGACCTCAACGCTTCCAACAGGAAGGGTCTCGTAGGGAGGAACTATAACATGAAGAGGTATGTAGAGCGTGGTTCCTGCTGTTTGGGGCACTGCTGGAGGATATATCATCAACATGAATGCTGCTGATTGCATTGGTGATATTAAAAGCAGGGCCATGAAGGCAACAGACAAAACACCCGATATCAGAAGTTTTCTCCTCGTTTACATCACCTCCTCATCTAGAGGCTGGATTAAATAAAAACTTTTCGTTATTCAACCTATGTCACTTATAAATTTTTGTAATCTAGGTTTTAGAGACGGTGAAAATTCGACTCAGAGCCTCTTAAACTGCCAGTAGCTTCCTTTATTTCTTCTAGATTTTTCTGAACACTTTCCTTAAATCAGCAGCCATGCTCCAGAGGTATACTGCCTGGAGAGCCTGAGCCAGAACCACAGACAAAGCCAGTCCTGTGATTCCCATTGTTCTTCCCAGCAGCAGAAGGCCTGATATCAGAGACCCAAGGTATATGATCCCTCCAATGAAGGCATGCTTGCTCCTTTCCCTTCCGAAAAGCCTTGCATTTGACAGAGATGCGACAGCTGCAGGCACTACTGCAAGGCACATTATCTGAACTGTTTGGATGGCATCGATGAAGTTCGGGAAGAAGGATTTCACAATCCAAGGTGCTGCCATGAACGTTAAAACTGCAGCTGCTGTTGAGATGATTAGGCCGATTAACTTCACCTCCCTTCTTTCCTCCCCGCTTGACTCCTCCGGAAGAAGATAGGAGGAAAGGCTGGCAGGAATTATCCCAAGGAACATTAAAAACTGAAATCCCAGCTGATAAAGCCCAAGAGAATGAAATCCGAATAATGTCCCTATTATTATCTTGTCAAGAAAGCCAGAAAAGCTTCCTATTAGGCCAAAACCATAGCTGTGAGCTGCAAAGTTCATCCTGCCTCTTATGCCCTTCATCCTCAGAGTGAACTTGCTCAGGGATCTCAGGTACCTGTAGCTCAGCATAAGCGGGCCCAGAAAATATCCCATGAGTATGCCTGTCAGGCCGAATTTCAGGTAAAAAAGGATGGAAAGAACTATCTGCATGGATCTGCTCAGTATTGAGACTAACGCATATTCTCTGTAGAGCTTTTTTCCCAGTATTTCAGCCAGGGCCATGCTGTAGAATGTTGCGGCCACAAGAATCAGGGGGACCCAGCTAAGCTGTATTGTGACAGCTGCAAGGGCAATGCTGGAGAGAAAAACCAGGGAGTTTGCCTCATACGTTATTTCATCATCCCCCTTGGCCAGATATGTTGTCACTGTGGTGTTCAGCCCGAGAAGCCCAAAGGCTGAAAGAATGGATGCAATGGCTATGTAGTAGTTCACCTCCCCGTACTCGCTCACACTCAATATCGATGCCAGGATCAGCCAGAAAAGTGCTCCAAGAACTGCTGAACCAGCATTCCCTATTGTAGTGTAAATTAAGCCTTTTTCCCTCCTTATGAGGCCGAAGAAATGCTGCCTTATCCAGGACATGAGCGGGTAAAGCTAATAAAGCTTTTAAAGATTTCAGGATGAAGAATGCTTAAATCTCGTTCCCCAAATTTATATATTTGAATATAAAATTTAAGAATTTCCTTTAGCCTGCTGGATGACCTCTATGAACCTGAATGGTATAAAGGAGATTGTGCCCCACATCTTCTTCTGTTTGATTGCACTGTTTGTTTTGATGCCGCTTGGAACATCCGGCTACCTCTTCTCCCTTGACCTAGCGCCTTATGCAAGGGATGTAAAAGCGGTGGGGATAAGCTTCAGCCAGTATGGCACATCAGTTCCCTACATGCCTTTCGCTCTGCTAAGATTTGTGCTCCCGGATTATGTGGTCCAGAGGGTTTTCCTGTTCGTCTGCCTCTATCTGGCTGGGATATCTGCATACTACCTTTCGCCCAAGGGTATAGCTGGATATTATGCGGGAATTCTCTATGCTGTAAATCCATTCACATACGTGAGGATAGTGGCCGGACAGTGGGGCCTTCTTCTCCCATATTCCCTTCTTCCTCTCTCCCTCCTGCTTCTGAACAGGGCTATAGAAAAGAAGAGCTACAAAACTGGGGCTGTGTTTTCCCTGTTATCCTGTGTGATAGCTGGGAATTCGCACATGCTGTTTCTGGGATCCATTCTCTGGACTTTGCTTGTCATAATATCTGCTTTTAAAGGCTTAAAATTAAACATAAATCCGATAAAGGTTGGAGTTTTCTGCGCTTTAGTTTCCTTCCTCCTGAATTTCTACTGGATTATGCCCGCTGTTTCCTCCCCGGGAGTTGTTGAAACTGTTACATTAGCGGATCTGGCTGAGTTTGCGCCCAAATCAAAATATCCGATATATCTGGCCTTAGCAGGAATGTACGGGTTCTGGAGGCCATATGCAACTGCCGAGTCTTTTGCAGGATGGCCCATTCTGCTGTTCATAATGCTCTTTATATCCGTTTATGGGGCTGTCTCAAGATGGAGGGATGAGAAGATTGGCAGCACAGTGAAAGCAGTTGCAATAGCCGGGATAATTGGATTCATACTTTCATTGAGCATATGGTTTGCTCCATCAGCCTGGATACTCAGCCAGGGGATAATGAGGGGGATGAGGGACAGCCACAAATTTGTTGTCCTTCTGGCTTTAGCTTATTCGTATTTGGGAGCTATCGGG
>NZ_RCOS01000013.1 GCF_003947435.1 Candidatus Methanodesulfokora washburnensis | reverse complement strand
TGAAATCAGGAGTGGATCTTCACGATGCATTTGGCACAATATCCAGGTTTATGACGAGGACTAGGGAGATATGGTATGAGCTGGAGGCTGAGAAGAAGGGAAACTACATCACAGCCGTTCTATCATATCTATTTGTGATGGTGAGCATGGTGATAATGGTCACAATGCTGAATCTTCCAGTTCCATCCCAGCAGGTTGCTAATTCAATGAAGGATGGACTGATGATGCAGGCCTTGATGACAAGTATTTTGTTAGCACTTACACTTGGCACAATAAGGACAGGACATGTCACATCCTCGTTAAGGGAGCTTACAGCATTCTCTCTGGCCGCGTTGATATGCATGCACATAATAGCATCATGGAACCCACCAATACAGATAATAGGAGGGTTGCCAGGCTAATAGCTGTTTCCATCCTAACAACGGCTGGAAATCATCTACTGCTCTTCTTGGTGAGCTAAAGAACTCTTAGAAGATCAGCTCTTTATATTAGCGACCGTTATTGCAGTACCATTAAATGATATTACAATATTTCCTTGAAATAATGTTGATTGGATAACTGGATAAGAAGATGTGTAGTTTGCACTTGCTTGTCCATATGAATAGGGTGGGATTCGTGAGCTGACTCTCACTATCACTTGTCCGGTCGGGCTTACCTGTCCGTTATTCACATTGGTCATGACAACTATCTCCACAAGCTTGTCGCTACCTGCATCTATGCGAAAAGATCTCTGCCCCTCAGCTACACCTTGATCGGCCATTCTGGCCATGAAGGATATCTGTCCAGCCACATACTGGGCTATATCCCTCGCCTGATCCCTTAAAATAGGGGCTATGAAGGAGGGCCTTATGAACAGAAAGAAGGAGGCAAGAAGAATACCAACTATTATCAGCAATGCCCATGTAACTGCCTTCATAAGATCACCCTCATGGATTCCACTTTATGCCTACGACATAAGGCCTCAGATAGTCTATCCTTACTGTGTTCTGCTGTCCTGCTCTGCTCAACCCTCCCTCCGCTGTTATGTTCCATCCTCCTGTGGGTGGCATGCGCGTGGAGCCCACCTTTATTGAAGTGTTCACTTGAACCTCCAGATAGGTCCCCTTCGGGACTATGCACACCCAACTTAACGAGCCATTGTATGCTATCACCATTCCCTGGTATGGAGGCCCTCCATAAACGGTGAAGATGACGGAGCCGTTGTAATCATTTGAGGGATTCACAACCTTCACCACGGCGTTATCAGGCAGGTTTATGCTGACAGTTGTAGATGAGTTCACTCCAGCCTGAACAACATTGTCAATTGCGTTAGATATGGCAATAGCTGCTTTAAGCACTGCATCAAACTTCTGTCTAGCACTTGCACTTTGGACATAGGGATACATGAAGGCGAATGCTGTTGCAATTATTATAAGAGCAAGCACGAAGTAAGCGAGATTTACAACAACATTATGAGGCATTTACCTTCTCCTCCCCTTATTCATCTCAATCTCCCGTGACAACAACTTTAACTGTTATATTTCCACTAGAAGGACAGCAAAAAGAGGAATCAAGGCACTTACTAGGAGGACAGAATGCGTAACCATTTACCGCAGCAACTCTGCTTCTAGTCATGCTTGCTCCCAAGATTAGATATCTGGTTCCGTTGTATAAGATAATTCTGACATCATCCTCTGATGAGACAAGGCCTCGCTTCCAATTTTCATACTCCATATTTTTTAAAATACTGAGAGCCGTAAGATTTACGGTATACGGCAAATCTTTCATTGCAATTCCAACTGTCGGCGGGCTTTTGGTATAGTTCCCTGGATTCTCCAGCAGTTGCCTAAATGCAAGAACTGCCTCCTCCTGAAGGAAGGAGTATTGAGAAGTATACATATTTTTTATAGCAAAAATAGAAAAAAGACCGAACACCACTACCACAAACATGCTGACTAGAAAAGCAAGAACGTTCTCCATTATTCTTCACCCTTTCGTTAATGTAACAGATATCTGGCTAAAGTAGGGCTCTATGAATATAACTTGTCTACTGCATGTTTCATCATGGTCACAATTTAGTGATATGTTTATGGGACCTTGTACTAAAAACACAGGCAGGGGCAGATTTCCTTCTGGACATATATAGCTGGACCCAGTGGATATGCTGTTCCCATAATATCCTGTACAATACATTCCTTTCCTATTTTGTAATATCCAATTAGCATAGCCCGTTAAGTTCACTATCTCTCCGAGGTAATAATCCACATACCTGTATGAGTTACCTAGGGGATCCGTTCCCGTATCTTTAATCGTAACGGCCGAGCTATAAGAGATAAGCTTAGCTGGAATCGAAATAGTTATTATATTAGGATATGGCTTTTCATCTACATTAATATTATAAACTTTTATAATATAGTACGAAACTGTTTTGCTCAGCGCTGATGTAGAACAGCTGTATATAGCTCTGCCTCCAGTAAAACTGCGTTCAAGGGTGCATAGTTGAGAAGAACTCCCATCGCTAATGCTGACAGATGCAGTAAGTGATATAGGAGGGACACCATCATCATAATAAGCAACAACATACACACCCACCGGTACATTTTGAACCGTAGAGATAAAGCTTCTATTCACTAAAGCATAAACATGCGGTGATCCGCTGATGTTTCCCAGAGCGACTGTGATGTTCTCCGTTATGCTGGTTTTTCCACTTCTGCCTCTGATAAGCTGATACGAAAAGTAAGTTCCATTTTTAAATAGTAACCTTAGATATGCCGAGCAGCTTACGTTCTCTTTTTCTCCTATATAAGCCAGGAAGTCGGAGACGCTATCGTTAAAATCATGAAAATTCTGAGTGCTATTCAGATAGTTTACATATATTCCAGCAACACTGCCCGCTACACTTCTAGTCAGCGTTCGCTTGATGAGTATGTTTTCCACTCCCTTTTGATTATACACAAAAATTGAGTAGAGAATTATCGATATTAAAAGTAATGCTATAATAGCCTCTAAGGGTTCTGTTACCAACTCTTACCCCCTCAGGGAGCTTATAACCTGCCCCCAAGAGACTACCGGGCATGTGTTCCAGTAAATTGGTATCTCTTGGACAAAATTATACTCCGGGACTGTTAGTGTTATTTTATCTACAAGACCTGACTGGCCGCTCGTATGCCGGATCTTTATGAACGCATCTGCCATAGTCCTCTGTCCTAGCGCGACCCCTCTACCAGTAGGGTTTGTCATGGGATCAAGATAAAACTCGACGACACCATTGTTAGCCTGTATAGTCCCTTCTCCTTGGCCAGGGAATTGAACTTGTAGATTCTGAAGCTCATCATTTCCTGAGTACGCTAAAATTATATGTATTCTTACTGGATTTGGATTTCCTATCAGGAAATGTGTACTGTCAACTTTATTGTTTCCACCTGAAAAGCACAATCCTGGGGGGATTATCACCATCTGTGAAAGTTCCTCTAGAGAAGTACCTGATAAATAATCTCTCCATGCTTTGCATAACTGGGATTCTTTAGGCTCGCAAGCAACTCCTGTGAAGTATGAGCTATTATCCCAGCTTCTCAGTGTATATACTATGAAACAACGACCGCCTGCAGCCGAGGGCAGTATGTTGTCAATGGATATCCCCTTTACTTTCATCCCGTTTTTCATCGTTTTCAGAACGCTGTCCATATAGTAGTATTTTTCACTGTCATCCCCTCTAAAGGAGTTACAGGTCTTGGCTATCTCATTCATCGCACTAGCTATATCCGTAAAATCTTGAGATGGATCCTGTTTTATGCCAATAGATGGTGGAGTGACAGTTCCAGCTACTGAGAGCAACATAACAACTAGAGCAAAACCCACCAGCAATACCGCACCGCTACCTGCTCTCATGTTCTCTGTTGTATAACGCAGCCAGTGATATTTAATCCTCATGTTTCTTTATTTTATAATTATTACAAAAGTGAGTCGAATTTTTCAGCTGTTTAACTAATCAAGGATCAAAACTAATTTCTTTAAAAAGGAGCTTTCTAGCGAGGAGCAGAGTTAAGCTTAACATTTATTTAGAGACTTATCAAGCACAATCCAAATATCCTGCTGTAGAAATCTACTTCTTATGATCCCAAAAGTTCTTTTCGTTATTCCCTTTGTTATAACATCTCTTTGCCTACACGTGAAGCTCATGCATAAACTTGATGAAAAGGCTTCCTGTTTCCTCATCATAATCCATCATAACGACCTTTCTCGGGATGTTTATCCTGTATCTCTCCTCAATAGTTCTGAGCAGACCCTCTACATCGATCTTCAGCAATGTATCAGTTTTTTGAACCATCTATACCTCTCCTCTTTCTTCTAGAGCTTATAAAGTAGGCTGTGATTATATATCCTTTTCTATCAACCACTAGATAGTCTGATACCATATCCACCGTTGTCGGATAGTTATATAACTATCCGTTCCATCTCGGCCTTAGCCTCATTGATGGCTTTCAGGGGCAACGGAGACTCCCCTCATCCTGAGCTAGTGTCCATTCGGTGCTACATACCTAGATTGTAAAATGCTAATCATGACGAAAAATTCAGCAAGTGCTCTTCTTTGAGATATGAGCTTATCTACAAGGATATTCATAACCTTAAACTCCCCCACACTGCTCACTGTCATATGTTAATTGAAGTCCGAGAGAAATCCCGACTCTTCTAGATTTTTATCACTAAGCTGAAGAGGAAATGAAGTAAATCTAAAAAAGCTAATGATTATGGGAGGACTCTCTCAATATCCCTCGGGAACAAAGCAGCCTCTCTTATGTTCTGTAGGTTAAGCATCTTGTAGATAAATCTCTCTAAACCTAGGGCAAAGCCCCCATGAGGAGGTGCCCCATACCTGAAGAAGCTTGTGAACCACTCCAGCGATTGCTTATCCAGCTTCTTCTCCTCTATCTGCCTCATAAGAACGTCATATCTGTGCTCCCTCTGGCCTCCTGAGCTCACCTCCTCCCCTTTGTATATGAGATCAACGCTCCTAGCCCATGTATCATCAGCTTTCATCACGTAAAAGGGCTTTACAGCGAATGGGAATCTGTTCACGAATATGAAAT
>NZ_RCOS01000012.1 GCF_003947435.1 Candidatus Methanodesulfokora washburnensis | reverse complement strand
AGATACCGCCTTACCATGTGCCTTCTCTCAGGGTGATATGGTGGTACACCAGGGTGAACACGATGCACTTCCTGAGGAAGGCTGGTGTGATAATATTTCCGATGGTGATAATATTCTGGTTTCTCCTTCACATAGGGCCAGCTGGCTACACCACCGATTACAGCAGCTCCATAGGGGCTATTATAGGCAGATACATCTCGCTGATCACGTCTCCCATAGGCCTTTCAGACTGGAGGGCATCCCTTGCCCTTCTCTCAGGATTCCTTGCGAAGGAAGGAGTTTTGGGCACAATAAACACGATAACAGGATCTGAGGATCCAGTTGCAGCAATAAGGTCAATTTTAGGCCCTGCTGAGATAGTATCCCTCTCTGTCATGATGAACTTCTACCTTCCGTGCATGGCCACAGCAGCTGTTCTCCTTAAGGAGCTGAGATCAGCAAAATACTTGGTTTTAGTTATTGTATACGAGCTTTTAGTTGCTTATTTGCTTGCTTTCTTCTCATACCAGATCTTTGCTTTATTATTTAGCTAGTCATAGTTTTAGCCTTTCTAAAACTACAACTCTCCTTAGAAGCACCTTCCTTCCTCTTCTTTTATCATTATTCTAAGAACATGAGTTGACTTTCGGTAGTCTAGGTAGTTTTGGATCTTAAGAAATCTAGCCGAAAAAGAAAGAAGTCCTAAGCTCATGGATTCCAACATCACTAATATCTAAAGAAAAGAAATATATGAATAAAATATTCTATGAGAAGTGGAATGATTTTTATAGGGCTTTAAGTTTTGAGTCCTGTTGCGTTTACTGCTGGCTGGGTTAGGTGGGCATATGGCTAAGTTGAAGATACCTAGAGTCGATGAGATAATTGAGGTGGCTTTAAACAACGTCACTAGGAAATATGGCACTGAGGATCTTAGAGAGCTTCTTACAAGGAGAAACTTTTCAGACGTTGTTAATGAGTTAGAAGAGGAAGCTGAGAAGATATATAGAGATTCTGAGAAAAAAGCTGTTGAAGAGTATTTAAAGGATAAGGGCCTAATAGGAGAAACTCTTGCATTTCCTGTAATAAGCAAGATTATTGATAACAGTTTAATTGTGAGCATAGCAAATACTCGAAGGGCTAGGGCTGGGAGAACTGTAGAGGAAATATTGATTAGAGCATTAAGCGCCTTAGGCGTTAGGTGCGAAGGGGCAAACATTAAGTATAAAGGCTATACACCGGACATCATTATTCCAAGTAATGCGGCTTTTGGCAGTGAAAAGCACCCCAATCTCAATAAAGTCTTTGTGCTAGCTGTTAAGAGAACGTTAAGGGAGAGGTGGTCTGAAGATATACGCATATTCAGATTCCCAAATAGTGCATTTATACTAATTAAACCAGATCCTGACTTCACGCCTCAAAAAGCTAAGGATATGGCTAAAGGAGGTGTGAGGAGAGCATACATTCCGGATGGGCCCTACAATATTTATAAGAATGATTTAAGTGAGTTGGAGGAACAGCACAATGTATTGTTTAAGCCCCTTTCTCAGTTACCCAATGATCTTCTCACTTTTCAGAGACAAATTGGTATCGAGTGAATTTATTTCCTTGTTTACTTCCTTTTAAAATCTCCACATTATGATAGCTTCTTGACTTATTGTCTCACCTTTTAAGCCAGGCATGTTCTCCGGAGCATTTTTCCATGGTATTCTCTTTGTTGGTATTCTCCTGTAAACTGTTTTAATGTGTTCAAATCCATGCTTCTTAGCCATCTCCACTAGAATCATGTCTGTTAGTATTGGAACTCTTCTAACTGTTCTATTACCTATTACAAATACCATGTAACTTCTTCCCTTCTTTAGGGCCTTTCCAAGTTTCTGTAAGGCCGTGTCCATGTCATAGAAATAGCTGTAGAGATCCCAAGCTCTTTCAGGATCTTTTTCATAAACTTTATTGAAAACCTCTTCCAACGTCTTTGACTCTAGTCTTGACACGTTGCCTTTTCTCCTAACACCACCCAGAGACTTTTCATCAACATGAAGGACATCTCTTAGTCCTAGCCATAAGGCTGAATACCTAGAGAACTGGCCATAAGCAACAGTTGTTTTGCTATCTCCATAAGGGGGTGACGTTAGAATCAACGTCGCCGACTCTTTCAAGTCGCTCTCCCTAGCATCCTTGAGGTAAACCTCAGCTCTAGCTTTCTTACCTTGCATAGCCTTGTAAAACTCTTTCATACCCCTCAAATTGTTTAAGAGTGCCTCTCTAAAGGTCCCTATTACATCCGGGTTCCACTTAGCCAGCTCCTCTTTAGACATTCTATAGAGTTTGTACTCACCTCTTCTAATGTTGCTAACTTTCCAGATAGTGCATGAGAATGCTGTTGCAAAGAAGTTATACATTGCCTCATCCTCGATTCTCTTAATGTGGTGCAAAATCCTTGCTAATACCTCTACTACCTGCGGCTTAAACCAGTAGTTAAGGTTTGGAATACCTTTTGGTGGCAGATAACTAGACCCATCGTTTATAATATCAGTGAGAATTTCATCTATTTTTTCTTCAAGCTTCTTAGGATCTATAGGAGTTGTCTTAGCTCTAGCAATAACTATTGCCAAGGGATTTATGTCAAAGCCTATAGCATTCCTACCGTGAACAATCGCCTCGACTAGGACTGTTCCAGAACCACAAAACGGGTCTAAAATAACATCGTCATCTCCAACAGCAAAAGTCTCTATGACTCTCTTAGCAATAAGAGGCATCATTCTGGCCGGATATGGATGAAACCCATGAGTAAGATACTTAGTGTCCTCACCGGCGAAAGTCCAATCTCCATCAAGGGAATTAATAATATTGTTAGCTGTAGAACTACTTAAGTAACTGGGCAGTGTCTCCATTCTTCTCACCTTTAACCACCTTACCACTTTCGATAAGCCAATTTATATAATCGCCGAGTTTAAGTTTGAGAAATTCCCTTAAAGTTCTCGGAACTGTAGTTGCATACTTATTTATTGCTTCTTTGTAGCGCTTCAAATTAAACATCTTTTCTTTATTAGTTTCATCGGGCTTTATTTCCCTTAATGACATTCTGTTAACGTTTCCTGTGGTATACTTGCATCCTGCTTCCATCTTGGACCTCTTATCTAGCTGATCCACCTTTATCACCTGTCACTTCACCCCGAGTACAGCTTTTACCATACTTAGAAGTATTTCCCTGAGTTCCGATCTATGCGAATACTGTTGCTCAGCCTTCACTCTCTCCTCAACTCTATCCCCATCTACTGAGAGTATCCCTATCCCAAAGTCCTTGTAGAGGGAGTTCTCCCCTATTCCCTCAGCAATTCTCCTAGGAAGAGCGAGATAGACGAAATCAGCCACCTTCTGGTAGATAAGACATCTTCCAAGGCCATCAAATAGACCTACTCTATCGGCCTTTGCCTCGACAACAGTCAGAAGATCCCGATGATTGCTCTTCTTGTACCCAACTACATCAGGCTCGAGGGACCTGACACCGAAAAGAGCGCCAACTGGAAGAACTATTTGCTTTTCCTTTCCAGGTATAAGTGCCCTGAATTCTTTCAACTCAAGCCATCTCCTGATCGGCTCATATAGCTGCTCCTCCTTTTTCTTCACACCTTTTTCCCTACTTTTTGCCTTATCCTCATTTACAGGGTTATTCGTATCGGGTTCCATTGTGAATCATCATAATACAGCGTGATCTTATATAACCTTTTTGGTTTCATTTCAACTCTGCATTTCCAAGCATAATGTAACATACTTGGTCTAAGTCTGGCTTAAGACAGACTACAAGAATACCTGATGATTTTATACTGTGATTAAGACTATTGTAAGAAGGCAATCATTGCACGGCGAAGCTTAGCTTATGATGGAATGCGATCCTCTCCTTGAGATATCTGAAGAACCTCTCAACTCATATTCCGATCCAAGCCTCTCAAGAACCCGTCTATACCATGATCCTCTATCTACTACATCAGAAGCTTGTTAGCGCACATTCTCAAGATCTTCTTCCTAATGCGCACAGCTTTGAATCAACATCATTCCATCTTAGGCATGAACTTCATAGCCGATGGACATACAGCTAATCCTCCCATCACTGTACATCTTAGCTCCCATGGCATCATTTTTCCAACGGAATAAACGGCATCAACCGTTTCATCTAGAGGTATGGGATTCTCATATCCTCCCACTATGATATCGGCATTCGCAAAAGCTGAGGCGGCAGCTATAGCATTCCTTGTGTGGCACGGTACCTCGACAAAGCCACCGACAGGATCACAGACCATCCCAACTATGTTTTGGAGCGAGATAGCTGCGGCATCAAGGGCCTGCTTACAAGATCCACCTGATGCCTCCACAACCATCGCTGATGCCATTGCACCTGCAGCCCCTATCTCCACCTGGCAACCAGCTTCCTCAGCAGCAAATGTGGCTCTCTTCCCAATTATAAGCCCTATCACACCTGCTGCAAAGAGAGATTTAGCTATCTCCTTCTCCGATAAGCCAAGTTCCTCCTCAAGCACTGCAGTAACTCCTGGGATAACGCCAGCAGATCCTCCTGTTGGTGCAGCAACAACAATAGCACTTGAGTTGCAGGCATGCATTACAGCCATGGATAGAGCTGCTGCTTTTGTATGCAGACCTCCAACAGCCAGCTCACCTCTCTCAAGCTTCCCCAGTATTGTGCTAGCTGAGGGCTTCAGAACTCTCAATCTGACTTCTCCGCTTAACCCCTCCTCTATCGATCTCTTCATGATTTTATATCTTTCAATCATGACTTTGAGAACATCCTGCTCGCTTTTCCCGAGAAGCTCAGCCTCATACCTCAATCCCGCCTCTCCCAAGCTCATTCCTTCCTTTTCACAAAACTTTTCAACCTCAAAACCGCTTGAAAATATCTCTTTGCCCTTCATGGGCAGGAATATTGGCTCAAGAACTCTCCTCCTTACACCCTCAATGGAAGGATAGGAGGGCTCAGGGCTCCTCACTATCACTATTTTTCCATCCTCGGATTCAAGGGAATAAGCCTCTATCCCCTTGGGCTCATATCCCCTCTCTGCCTCAAATATATGGATGTACTCATCCCCTGTCAGCATGACTTTCCTTCCATTGAGCTCAAGGAACTCGAACATGCCACCGCCTATCGATCTTGCCCTAGCTGTCAGCTTCCTCTTCCTGCCCTTCATCTCTATGACTACCTCATCCGGATGTGCATCTCTACCCAGATCTGACAGGGAGAACTCTATTTTTATCCCAATCTCCTTTGCTAGCTCAATTGATCTCTTGAACTTTTCATCCATTAGATCTAGACCCAGCAATCCGGAGACAAATGCGAGATCGCTTGCCTCCTGTCTATATACCTTTGCATAAGATCCCTTCTTATCAAATATTATCCTTGCTTCAAGAAGATCGTCTAGGAGCAATCCTCTGGCCAGCTTTCCGATGAAGTAGGATGCTCCTGTGTGGGAGCTGGAAGGACCTCTTATCACAGGACCTATGACATGATTGAGGATGCTCAGCTTCATATGGGTTCAGATTCCCTCTTATTAAAAACATAGTGTTAATTGTGTCTTGATCACTAACAGAACTTCTCAAACATAGCTTGTTTTTATTCTTTCATTAGATATCCTCCAAATCCCATGGTCCAAGAAAGCAGCGGGTAGACTACCATGCGTTCCATGCCACCCCAAGCCCAATCCAAGATCAACATCCATTGCAAAAAGTACTAGTGCCACCAGCGATGTTAGACCAAGAATAACTGCAAAGTAGTATAGCGGTGGCTTCTGAACCTCATAGGAAGCTATAGCCGATATAGCTCCGAAAAAGAATGTGATGAAGGAGACTATGCTATGCAATGCGCCGAAATTTTCTGGAAAAACTCCTACACCCATGGCACCAATTCCGCACAAAATCAGGGAAATTAGGAAAATCCTGCTGGAAACAATTCTCTTCAGAAAGTAAGCACTAACCACAACAGTCAAGCCGAGCACAAAAACAGAAATGTTGAAAACAGGGGCTGATATGCGCGCGCAGAGGCTATTCGGTAGGGATGTTATGAAAGGCTTTTTATGAGGCATCAACAAACTCTGCTTCGTGATGTCTTGTGGTGTGCTGGTAATCTTGGTGAATTAGGAAGCGAAAGTTTAAATAGTAATGTGCCAAAACAATATTAAAGGTGACTTCGTGTATTTGGATGAGTTTAAAGATAAGTTGGCTAGGAATTGGGCTGGAAGCTTGTTTAGCTTAAGCTCTGCTCAAAAAATCCATCCTAGGGCTAAGGAGTATTTGTATAGGTTAACCAAGAGTAATGGAATTAGACGCATAACTTGGGGTTGGTACTGGATACCAACAAGCTATAGGGATGCTTGGGAATTTTTAGCTAGGGATAAGGGTTTTAAGGTGATAATTAAGCAAACTGCTGCAAGTATATGGAACTATGATTTTATTCATCGGGATGTTTTTCGTTTAGCTGTTAATGATCGATCTTACAAGAGAGCCTTAGAAGTTTTTACAAAAAGTATGGGTTGGGATTTTGAGGTTGAGTTTCACAAGAAAATTCCTTATGAGTACAGGGAGGTTGATGGCTTATTCGTGGAAACCCTAGAATCTTGTGTAGTCAATTGCTTAGCCGAATGGTCGTTCACAGATGCCTTTGCAACTTTATATTTTAGAAGAAAAGAGATAGATTTTAATAAATTGAGGAATTTGGGAAGATGGAAAAGGGTATCTGGGACAAACTTGAGAGCCTGGACCTTGATAAAGTATGGCTGCAAGTTATTTAACGAGCATTTTGGAAGAGAGGTCTTCGATTTCAAGGCTATTGAAATAAAGCAAGCTGAAGTTAAAGAATTGGTGAATGAAGCTGTAGAGAAGGTTGTTGGGTTTGTCTAAAGTCATAGACCTGATGAAGAGAAGGGAGGAAGAGATTCTAAACAGCCTGATTTCTCTTTCAGAGGAAACTAAAGAGAAATTTTGTAGTGAAGGTTGTTTCCGCTAGGGCCTCTGATATAAGGGATATCGCATCTTTAGTTTGTGAAAAAACGGAGTTCCAGAGAATCTAAGCGGTGCCATGAGAGACCTTCTGTGCTCATTTTCCCTCCTTATTAACATTTACAAATCAACTAGAATATCGAGGAACTCTTGAAAATAGGGGGTACTCTCATCTCCTTATCGACCTCATGCCTCAATTCTGTCTCTTCCAATTTCATTCCTTCTTACAATCTTCTCAAGCAGCCGGGAAGCTCTGATTTTTATTTTCTCATCGAAAGCACAGCAGCAAGCACGATGATGATTCCACCAACAATCCCCTTCATGCTTATCATCTGTCCAAGAATTAGAAATCCTAGTAATGTGGCAAAAAGGGGCTCTAAAGTTGATATAATGCTCGCTCTGCTTGCCTCAATGGTCTTCAACCCCTTTGAGTATAGCACATAGGGGAGAAGCGCCGTGAAAGCACCCAAGTAGATT
>NZ_RCOS01000011.1 GCF_003947435.1 Candidatus Methanodesulfokora washburnensis | reverse complement strand
GCACACCTCATTGCTTGTAATCTTTATTCGTAATAGTATAAAAAATAATTTAAGGGAGAAGAGAGAAATTAGAAGAAGCATCTGTTATAACCCTGACTTCCTCTTTGTCTGACAGCCTAGTAAGCACTATTGTCATTCCCTTGTTTTTGGCCATCTCAAGAAGATAATTGATTATCCTCTCCACTCTGGATCTATCGAATCCAAGAATTACCTCATCCACAAGGAAAATCGGGACATCCGGAAGGAACGCCTCCTTAAGTGCTATTTGAATGAGCAAGGCTAGTGCTGCCCTCTCTGAGAGGCTGAGTGAAGTCAGCCTCTGGATCTTCCCCTCTCTCTTTACTATGAGCTCTAGGGTATTGGGATCTATCATAGCATCAAGCTCAAACTGTAGATCCCTCAATAAGTGTGAGATGGCATCATTGAACCTTTTGGCGAAGTCCGCCTTTTGCCTCTCAATTTTATCCGTGAGATGTTCTATGAGCTGTTCCAATGATTTGATCAAGCGAGGGCAGATCTCAACAGCTTTCTCAGCGGGTACTTTTATGCCCATAATCTCAAGATGCTCCTCAAGAGATCCCAATTCCCTCTTAATTTCATTCAGTTTCTCCTCTAATACGCCCTGTTTCCCTCTTAATTCATCCAGCCCTCTAGATACTTTCCCTAGCTCATCGCTGATATCTTTAGTCGACATCTCTAGAGCTTTAATCTCATTTAGAACATCTTCTCTCTTCCTCTTAAGCTCTTCTAGATCGATTTTGCACGACTCTATAACAGGTTTGTACCTAGCAGCGTTATCTTCTATCTCTTTAATTAACTTCTTAAGATAGTTAAGCTCACTACTAATGCTATCTTCTTTATTCTTCAGTTCCCCTAAACTCTTCAATGCTTTTACTAATTTATCTTTCTCATTATGGAGGTTTCTAATCTCCCTCTCCAATTTCTGAAGTTTGCTAGTTACTTCAGAGAGCTTCCTTTCTATGTAGGTTGGATTTACAGTTGGGCTACCGCAGACCGGACATCCTTCCACACCTCCTTTGATAACCTTGGTGGCTTCGTCCAAAAGCCTCTTCATTAAGTCCCATTTCGAATATTCCGTGCCTAAGCGTGTAACTTCCTTGTCTATTACGTCCATGCGCTTCCTGATTTCCTCCCTATCACCACTAAATGGAAGCTTTTCTATCTCCTCTTGAATTTCTTTCAGCTTATTCTCCAGCTTCTCTTTATCTTTCATCAGTTTCTCCAGCTCCTCCCTTCTTAATTTCTTGTAGACCTCCTCTAGATCCTCCTCTTTCTTCCTTATCTTCCCATTAATACCCTTTAGCTCTCCTCTCAGAGTCGAAAGACGCTCCCATAGCTTTGGATCACGGCTCTTAATCAGGCTATCTCTTCTTGCACTAAGCTCCTCTATTCTCTTCTTTATCTGCTCCAGCTCCTCTTCGATATTCCTCTTTTTAGTCAATAGCTCATTTTTACTTTCTAAAGCTCCCTTTGCTTTTTCGTGTATATATTTTATATTATTGAGAATTTCTTCTGCTACAATCCTTGCTCTTTTATAATAGTCTATTAATGAGAGAGCTGAGACTACCTGACTTAAGTCAGGGTTTCCTTCGGCAATCTCCCTCATGAACTCCGACTCCGTTGAGGCAAAACAGGTGAAGAGGGACCTATCATCTCCAATACCCTCTTTTCTGAATATATCATCATATGTAATCTCACATACACTCCTTAAACCGTTAATTTCTAGCTCTAAATGCCCCTTATTTGACCCAACCCTCAGCATAGGTTGTGGAGGATCTTCCGCCCACAGTCCCAATCTAGCTGCTGCCCTTCTTGTGAACTCTGATGTGTAGGGATAGGAGAGCGCTAGGGCTATTGCCTTGAGAATAGTGCTTTTGCCTGAGGCGTTAGGCATACCGATAATGTTGAGGCACCCCTCCTTCAGCTCTATTGTCTTTCTCTCAAAAGGACCCACATTTTCTAGAATTATCCTAGCCATCTCTCGATCTCCTCCCTTAATGTCTCCAATATCGTAGACTTTACGCGATTCTCTCCCTCCTTCCTTCTCACAGCCTCATCAACGAGTTTGATTAGCCTTTCAGTTAGAGATATCTCCTTGCTCATTTTTCAACAACCTCCTCCGCTGTATAAATCTTGTAGGAGCGCCATTTTAAATGGCTTTTTGTCTTAAGACTAGAGAGCACGCTGTCTAGCTCCCTAATAGTTCGATCTAGCATGGCATCTCTCCCCCCATAGAGATAGAATACCACCGCTCCTCTAGCTATGTTGTAACCTGCACCCTTCCCTACCGGCTCTTTAATTAAAGAAAAAGAAATGGGGTGGAGAACCGGATAACCAAGTACTTCATTCACTTTTTCTGGCACCTTTGGATCTCTTAATCCCATTAAATATCTTCTTGTATCGTTTTGCACGTTCTTGCCCTCCTTGGAGGTATAAACACTAAAGCGCACTTCAACCACCAAGTACTTCATTCTGATATCCTCTCGAGTAGCTCATTATAATATTGTTCTACCGCTCTCTCGTTTGTTCCAGGGAAAGCTCCATGCTCGTAGTGAAGGCTATCCTCATCAATGGCATCCTCTCCCTCCAGAAGTTTGCTCAGTATGCTTTTAATCGTATCATATGAGAAACTTCCTTTCTGCCTGCATATTAGGTAAACAGCTCCTGCTAAGTACGTGAAGGCCCTAACTCCCTGGCTTCTGACTAGAACATATTCCTCAGCTCTTTCTCCTAATGCATTGGGATACAGTTCCTTGAGAACCTTCCAGTATTCAAGCAGGAAGCTCTTGATCCTCTCTGTTGGTTCAACCATTAGCGTGGAGTGACGTGATATCATCTTACCAATAGCCTTAGCAAAAACGCCCTGTTTAATCCACTTTCCCTTTCTTTCTGTTCCAGGTATCCAGATTTTATTATACCAAGGTGAAGTGGGCTCGCTATTCAGATAGTCCACGATATCCAGATACCGACCTGCCATTATTTCGGCCTTTCTCTCTACTGGGGATCCTTCGATTGTCCTCTTAAGTGCTGGGTGCTCTAAAATCCTCTGAAGATTTCTCTCAGCTATTTCTGTAGGTACACCTCTCTGCCTCTTGTTGATCTTATAGAATAAAGATACTTCCAGTACTTTGTCCTCATGAGTCATAATTACTGTGGGGAGAGGATAGTCCACGAACTCTACGTGTCCCTGAGAGACTGCATACTTTAATCCCTCTATCCTGTGCTGTCCATCTACGATATAGAGAGGAAGGCTCTCCTTGGGTATCTTAAGCACTCCATATCCTTTCTCTTTTTCCTCAAATTCCACCTTTCCACGACAATTTAGCAGGACAGCAGTGGGAAACAGACCCTCCTCCTTTAATAGATAATCCATAATTTGTTTTTTCCTAGCTCTAGTAAGTGGCCTTTGGTATCCGTCCGGATTATCTTTGGTCCACCTATCGACCTTGGTCTTAGTCTCGTCAATGAGATCTTTTGTAGGGAGAGCAGTCAAGTAGAGACTGACATTTATGGGCCCCTCGGATAGGATATGTCTCCCTTGCTGGGAGAGCCTTAACGCGGGGATTTCCCACAAACTACATATCACCCCCCTTTAATGTAAGGGGGTACTTATTTAAAAACATTTTGACCAAGATTATAGGAGTTGTGATGGTGATGATCTTTCGACATATCATGGTCAAAGTTCTCTTAGATATATCTTCTTACCCCCTCGAAAGAGGGCACAACCTCCACATCTTAGCGACGCCTCTGCCTCGACGAATTTATTGAAGAGCTCGGGCCAATTTTCTTTGAGTGTTTTAAACTGTTTTACCGTTTTGAATGCCGTACACCAGCATTCTGCTGCTCTGGGAAGTACCTTATAAAGGGGGTTCTCGGGCAAGTTATATTTTTTAATATATTTTAAAACATCATCATGTGTCCACTCAAATATTGGGTGATAGCATAAGAGCTTAAAGTGTCTGTGGACTCCAAGTTTTGGAAAGCTCTTCCTCCTAGAGCTCTCATCCATCCTCATTCCGTCTAGGATTATCCCTTCTTTTCCCTTAAAATACCTCTTCAGGGGCTCTATCTTGAGATGATAACAGCACCATCTCCTTGTAACAGTCGGAAATCCCCATCTCTTGACTAAAGTGAAGAAATCTTCTTTTGGTCTCACTACATCCAACTTAATGTCCAGTTTTTTGCATGCATCCTTAACGTAATCCAAGTTGCCAGGTGTTGAAACAGTTGTATCTACATGAACTGCTGTTAATTCTAGATCAAGGGATTGACAGGCCCTCTTAGCTATATGTAATGCGACCAGACTATCCCTTCCTCCACTAAAAAGCACGTATGCATGGGGGAATCCAGCTAACAGATTTTCTAAGGAGGTCAGGCATGAAATCTCCTTCATGACACGCAAGTATATCACCCGAGGTCTGATGCCTGGATTCCAGGATTAGAGCTTAGCTTATAAAGATTTCTATTTACTATCCTAGAATTTCTAAATTAGGAGAGTAACTTATTACTAAAACTACAATATGATGATACTAAGCCGAGGATACTTTAGTTAGCTCTAATGAGGATTAAAGATAATCTAAGCCAGAGAAGAAAAATAGAAACTTTCAATTCGTTGGAGAATCGGATGATAAACAAAATATGCAACCGAATGTTCTGCCAAAAATAGATCTTAGTAGGGGAAGTTATTTAGCATAATTCTTCGACAAAGCTAGAAGAATCCCCTTAACTTAAAGCTCCTTAATAAGGAGAGGTGGATAAAATTTATTTGTATAATCTTATTTAATTATTTACTTTTTAAGTTTAATCCCAAGCAAAACTTTCGTAAAACTTTTTAGTTTCCCTTGCAAGATTCCAGAGAGCATGAAGATAGTAGACGCTGTGAGCCTAAGTGATGAAGTTGCTAGTTCAAGAGGGCATATAGAGGGTTGGGATTCTCTAAGAGGTATTTTTGAAAAAGGCAAGAAGGAAAGTGACCCAAACTATGTCTTTAGAACAACTTATCCCACAACCGAGATAAAGAACCTTTTGGAGGCAGTAGGAGAAAAACTCGATGGAAAACGGGCTACAGGTTTTTTCGAGATACTAGGAGGCTATGGAACAGGAAAAAGTCGTATTTTAGTTCTTCTTTGGCATTTATTCAAAAACAAAGAGTTGGCTATTGAATGGGCCAAAAAGTACGGTATAAACTTAAACCTGCCAAGAGATATCACACTTCTAGCTTTCAATTTACTTGATGAAAACCCGGCTTATCTATGGGATCCTATTTTTAAGGGTCTTGGACGTGAAGACTTGCTAGAAGCAGTAAGAGATTTTCCAAGTTACAATCTTTTAAAAGAGGCTATATTAAACAAGGGCACGGTGATAATAATAATCGATGAGCTAGAGGCCTGGTACAAAGGCAAAAAGGATAAGGACAGAAATTTGAATTTCCTACAGATCTTGGCAGAGGCCTCATGTGAAAAGGATGGAAAACTTTTAGTCTTCTGCTCACTTTATGGCGAAGCTAAGGATCTTATAGCTAGAATAGAGAGAGTTAAACCTTACCGTGTTAATTTGACATTATCAAGAGACAGAGCTAAAATTGTTTTATTCAGATTATTTAATATTGATAAAATGGATAAAAAACTTGCCTCAAAGATCGTTGAGGATTATGTGAGACATTATACTGAATCTGAGGTCAATATGGGAAATCAGCCGGAATATGAGAAGCGAATGGTTGAATCTTATCCCGTGCATCCTGAATTGATGAAAGTTCTTCTAACAAGATTCAGTTCTTCACCCAATTACCAGAATACACGTGGAGTACTGGGCTTATTGAGCTCCGTTGCTTATAAGAAGGCCAAAGATGTCGACTTAATTCTAGCCTCAGATGTTGACATGAGCGAAGGGGAGCTGCTAACTCTCGATAGAGTATTAACTGAGAACGCCATTAAAGATGCCGAATCGATAAAGAAAGAGGATGCGAGAAAGCTGTTAAATGCTATCTTGTTATATTCATTAGGAGAGGATAAAGATATCGGAGCTTCTAGAGATGATGTGATTTTAGGTGTGCTGAGACCGGGAGTTAACATTAACGATATAGACTCTCTTCTTGCAGATTTGCCAAATAAGGCTCCCCATGTTTGGCTAAAGGAACATAAGTATATCATTGGTTATGAAGCAAATCTCATAACAGTAATCCAGAATAAGGCTTTAGAAAACATCGGTAGAGGAGAGATTAACGAAGCTCTGAACATAATAAAAACAAAGCTTAAGAAGGACTCATCTTATGTCATATACCATCCTAATAAGGAGTATAGTGATTCGATCGAGGATGAAGATAAATTAAAGATTGTTGTCTCACTAAAGGCTTTAGGTCAATCGGAGATTAACGAATTTTACAAAGGAAAAAACTTTGCAAACAGGATAATCCTCTACATTCCGAAAAAGGAGGAAGATATAACAAAGGATGAAGATCTTCTTGTCATTGCAGAAAGGATTCGCCTATGTGATCAGTACGAAAAGGAAGCAAGCGGTGAGAATAAGAGGCTTTTGAGTGCACAAAGAGATAGGGATGATAAACTTCTTACGGAAAAGCTATCTGATATTTATGGATGTTGGATTAAAGTTACAAGCTTTGAGAATGGCGAGGTCAAGTATAGGTTCGTTCAGTGCGATCTCGACAAAGTAAAATCTACTGTGAGAAAAAGCTATGATACTGAAACAATACGCGACGAGATCGTTAAGCATCTAGAAAACAAAGATACAGGGTTAAGGGTTGAAGATTTAAAGTACGATTTTAAGACAGTACCCGGAAAGCCGATAATAGTTACAGAAAGCATTTTTGAGGAGGCATTGAAATCCCTATATAAGGAAGGTGAGATAATAGTCGAGTACAAGGGGAAGTCGTGCAGAGCTCCAGATCCCATGCCCCCTATTAAGGATGAAACAAGGATAATCCTGACAAAGTATGCACCACCTCAACCAGAACCAGAGAAAATAGAAGAAGAGGAAGAGCCTAGAGCAACCGAAGAAAAAACCTTTGAAGCATTTAAAGTTCCTGAGATCAGGAGAACTCCTGCTCAAGAAGTGAAAGTTGAAGTCTCGTCATGGACCATTGAAACATCAGAGTACCAGACGCCCTTCCGTTTATCAGAGGAGATGGAAAGGCGCATTCCCGAAAGTGTCAAGATTCAACAAATAAAAATAGGCTTCTCAAAATTATCCTTCGACAATGTTGACGCAATTACATCGTTTATCTCCTCCTTCGGCTCCAGAAAGCCCAGGATCTCAAATGTTAACATGGAAATAATATTAGAAGGTCCTATGGACAAGAAGGAAGCCATAAAACTGATTGAGAAACTTCCAGCCTCGCTCTATGGCGGAATAATTAAGGCTTCTATAGAGGTGAAGAAAGTTGCATGAAGATTATGTTAAAAGACTAGTGGAATGCGATGATCCTATCAAAGAGGTTTGGAAAATTCTAGTTGATTTGTGGAGGACAGATGTCCCAGAATACTTCAAGCAAGAGGACATTGCATCAGATTTTGAGCGGCAATTAAATCACATATTCTTTGAAATATATGATTACCTCAAAAAGCAAATTGAGAGCACATCTTTTGAATTCAACACACCTCTAATTATCATGGATGGAATGAGCATAAGGGAAGCAAACCTGCTCATTAGAGATCTTAAAGAAAAGGGCTATAATATTGTGGAGTATGATTCTATACTGTCAGCACTTCCATCCACAACAGAGAGGTTCCGGGAGAAGGCAAAAGTGGAATATACAGAGATAATAAGCGGAAAAATCCCTTCAGATTTGGACTTTGAAAAGCCTATTTGGGTTTCCTATCCCGACGAGATTTTACATCATGCTGCTAGTATATTACCTCTTCCTCAAGTATACGAAGAGACCAAAAAAGTTCTATTCAAAATTTTAGAACAGACTGAAAAAAGCGAGATAACAATAATATCGGATCATGGCTACATTACAATTGATGCCGTCTGGCCATTACCAGAAAGCTATCGGAAATTTCTAAAGAGGATTTTCGGCTCCAATCGTTATGTTAAGGCAGAACAAGTAGATCCAAAATATATCGAGAGGCTGAATAATCTTCCAAGAGATTTTCAATGTGCCACGATATCCGATGAGTACTATTGTATCAAGGGCAGATATTTCTGGCCTATAAGTGGATATGGAAAACTCATATCGCATGGAGGCTTATCTCTGATGGAGTGTCTAATTCCAAAGATTAGGGTGAAGCTATGAGCTACATACTTAAGGATTTCCCTATCGAAAGGCTAAATGAGATAGCCCTTAAGGAGGCTAATGCAAAGAAACCCATATACCAAATACATAAGTGGTGGGCTCGGAGACTTGGAAGCATTTTCAGGATGATAATACTTGCTACATTTCTCCCTCAAGACATTTCGGAAACAGAGCTTTGGAGAAAATTCTACCAGAAAACCGACCTAGGCGGCAAGATAATCCTTGATCCATTTATGGGAGGAGGAACAACGGTCGTTGAGGCCCTAAAACTGGGATGCAAAGTCATAGGCATCGATATTCATCCAGTTGCTTGGTTCATAACGAAAAAAGAGGTAGAGCCTTTAGACATAGACAAGTTTAAAGCTGAATTCAGAAGGCTTAAGAAGAAAGTTGCCGACAAGATTAAGCAATATTATAAGACTGTTTGCCCAAAATGCGGAGAAGAAGCCGATGTAATGTACGTTTTTTGGGTTAAGAAAATAAGGTGCTTAAAATGCGGGAACGAGGTTCCACTATACAGCTCCTTCAGGTTAGCCTCGCTGGGCAATAATTACCACATAGTTTTCTGTCCCTCATGTAACGAAATAATCGAGACAGATAAATTGAGGGGAGAAGTAGTATGCCCAAAATGTGAAAAGAGATTTACGCCCTCAGATGGATATGCTAAAGGGAAATACTACTTATGCCCATCTTGTGGTGGGAAGGGAGAGGTTCTGAAGGCTGTTAAACGAGAGGGGAAAACTCCGGAAGCTGTAATGTATGCAATAGAGTACTATTGTCCACATTGTAGTGAGAGAGGATATAAAAAAGCCGACAAATATGACCAAGAGCTGTTTTTAAGGGCCAAAGAAGAATTCAACAATAGAAAGAATGAGCTTCTAATTCCAAAACAGAAGCTTCCAAACGGATACAATACAAGGCAAGCCAAAAACTTTCACTATGAATATTTTTATCAAATGTTTAACGAGCGTCAACTCCTTTGTCTTTCCATGCTTCTGGAGGAGATTCTTAAAATCGAGGATGAAAATGTTAAGGAGTTTATGATCTTAACATTTTCAGATTTGCTTCAAACAAATAATATGTTCTGTAGATATGAACCTGATAAGAAACATATTACAGTTACCGGAGGAGGTTTTCATGCCTACTGGCCACCCCCAGCTCCGGTAGAGAATAATGTTTGGGGTACGAAGTTTGGTAGGGGGACTTTTAAAAGGGTGTTTAGAAAAACTATAAAAGCAAAGCAATATTGCGAAGCACCATATGAAACTATTCTCAAAAATGGTAAGTCACAAAAGAATGTACTTAGATATAGTCTGAAAGGTCATCTAGGCAACAATTTTGATGAAATTTTAAATAGTAAAGTTAATGTTATCTTGAAAGCTCAAACATCAGAAGATCTATCATTTATACCTGAAAAATCTGTCGATGCGATAATAACTGATCCTCCATACTATGATAATGTGATGTATTCGGAGTTATCGGATTTCTTTTATGTATGGCAAAAATTGGCTCTCGAAAATAAGCACGAGTGTTACCAAGGGGAATATTCGCCACGTTCAAGGGAAATCATAAAGAATCCTGCACAAAATAAGGACGATGAATTCTTCGTAAAAGGTTTAACTAACGTATTCAAGGAATGTAATAGAGTCCTCAAAGAGGATGGGCTCATGGTTTTTACTTTCCATCACGAAAGAACTAAGGCGTGGGCATCTACGCTTAGGGCAATACTTGAAGCTCATGGAGAAGGACAGCCCCGCTTTATAATATCAGCAATATACCCCGTCAGATCTGAAGGAAGAAGTGGCGTTCATGGCGGAGGTATCCGATATGACATAATTATAGTTTGCAAAAAGACCCTCGAAGAACCCGGAAGGATAAGCTGGGAAAAACTTAAGGATAAAATTCATGAGAGGGCAAGAGAAGTGCTTGAGAGGTTATGGCTTTCTGATAGAGATCTGAGGGACGAGGATATGTTTGTTGTAGCTATGGGCAAGTGTCTAGAAGTTTATTCCTGGTATTATCCTAACATCTTCGAGAATGGCAGAAAAGTTGAAGTTGAGGAGGCGGTTGATGGAATTAGCGATATTATAGATTCGTTGCTAAAAATTAAAGAAATCGAGGCTCTTCCTGAAAAAATAGATGAAATTACAAAGTTATATTGCAGTTATATTGCTGGTTCTAATGAGATAGGTTATGACGCCCTCCACAAAAGACTTAGCAAAGGAGGCTTAGAGGTTGACTCATTGGCAAAGGAGCAGTTAATCCGGAAGGAAGGAAATATAGTCAAAGTGATTGAACCTAGCGAAAGAAGACAGTTTGTCGAAGAGAAAATCCGAAGAGGTGCTAATCTTCTAACAATCGATAAAGTTCATTTGCTCTACTCCGTTTATCTTGAGGGAAAACCTATTGTAAAATACCTTTCCGATTATGGAGGTGAGGATGTTCGAAAGGTGTCCGAGTTGCTTTATAGGAAGACTAGAGATGAAATTTACGCGAAAATAGCTGGAATTTCAATATCCACTCCTGAAAAAGTAAGAGTTTCAACACTAGATAAATATATTGGGGGGTAGTTTATGAAGAAACTTATACTAATGGATGTTGGATACAACCTTGTTGAAAGAAAGCTCCTTGGAAAAGGGTTCGAGGAAATAGAAGAGAAAATAAGCATAATCGAATTTCTAAGAATGCTGCAGAGAAAGCAAGCCATAAAACCGAAAATTTCGGTCATAGGCTTTGACGAGGTGTTGCTTTCAGAAGGCAAAATATCATCTTATATTCGAAGCATACTTGTGAGATCAACAAATATACTTTGGAACCATATAATTCAGTTTCCAATAGATGGAGAACTTGTGCTTAATCAGGAGCCAAAAATTAGGTATAAGCACAAAGAAATAAGCTTGACACCGATATTTGGAAACAGACTTATGCCCAAAGCTATCGGATATTTCCACTCACCATTTAACATATAAGATTTTATTTTTAATCTAGGCATATTCTCTTTTCTAGAATGTATTCAAGCAGTATCATTTTCCTCTCAGCTTATTCCCAGCCTGCTTTCCACAGCCTTGTACTCCCTTTTCCTGTTGTACAGCTCTTTAATATCCTCAACTGTGACTATCCTGAGCTCATCGAGGATCTCATGGAAGGCCCCTGATGCCACGCTATAAGCCCTTTCCACCATATCTCCTGTGGTAACTAACACGGGCTTTGAGTTCCATATGTCCCTTGCGTGCTTCAACTTTGTCAGTGCTTCTTCCATATTCCCATGCAGATGCACCTCAAAGACTATGTATGGATTTGCCCTCTGAAGCCTTCTCCATGCCACATCAAGCCTGTAGTTATCCAGCTCTACCTCCATTTCGCTTATCTTCCCCTGAAGGATCCCTATATTGTGGATCATCCTCTTCACACCCTCATGGTCCATTGGCATCTCCACTATATTTC
>NZ_RCOS01000010.1 GCF_003947435.1 Candidatus Methanodesulfokora washburnensis | reverse complement strand
CTTCAGGTGCAATATACTTCCCGACATGGGCTGAGATCTCAGTAACGGGCATGCTTGTAGCCCTTGAGGCCCTAGCTTTCACGCTTGCTGTGAAGTATCTGCCGATATTTCCGGAGATAAAAAGGGAACATGCCTGATATAGTTGTGCTGGGGATTGGAAATCAGTATGCTGGAAATGACAGTGCTGGGGTGATTGTAGCTAGGATGCTCAGGGAAAAACTACCTCCTTCTATAACTGTCATGGAGTGCTCATCCGCATTCGATGCTCTGATGAACTCCCCTGATTGCAGTGTAATGATAATAGTCGACTCCTTTCTGTCAGAAAATCCCGGCAGCCTTCTAATAGAGACTCGTGAGAGGAGAAATGAGGAATATGAGACATTTCAGATAGATCCGCATGATATCGATGTGGATAAGCTCCTGAATTTGCTTTGGTTCTTCAAGAAATCCCTTAAAAAGATATTATTCATCGGGATAGGAGTAAATGAAATAGATTTAGGCGAGAATATAGCTCCAGCTGTCTCCAATGGGATAGATGTGGCTGTTAGCTTGATAATGAACGAGATAAACAGGCTTAGCGGAAAGTAAAAATTTCTTTATTTTTTTAGACAGAATCTATACCTCTTAACTCTACTAATAAGTTTTAATTTTTTATATTATTTTTTCTGCTCCCGTAAAAAGCTTTCATCTTCTACACAAGTGTCCTTGTGCTATGAATTCTTTAGATTTTAGGACAAGCAAAAGGTTTTTATATCGCTTAGGCTGAAGTGAAAGCAAAGGAACAGGCTTGGCGATAAAAATGACCCCTCCAAGATCTGAATGTCCTGCCTCCTCCAAGCTTTACGGCTTGATGGGGAGCCAGGACATATCAGATGGAGGGGTGAATGACAGAATCTTATCTGGGCTATTTTCTTCTCTACACATTATATGCTACACGTTAAACCAAGAAGAGAGAGATTACTCTTTTCTATCTGGAGATAATAAGGACGAAGGTAAAATAGTAGCTGAAGATTGCTTTAAAGAAGTTATTTTACATCATCTAGACCTAAAATGAAACAGATCTTAAGGCTATTAGAAATAGATAAACATGTATGTAATAGCAATTACTGGTAGAAAAAAGAGTGGAAAAACGACGCTAATAGAGGAAATAGTAAGGAGACTTTCACCTCAAATCAGGATCGCAGTAATAAAACATATACATTATGGAGGAATAGAATTTGATACAAAAGGAACAGATACATGGAGAATAAAGCATGCAGGGGCGCCAGTAGTGGTAGGTGTGGCACCAGACGCGTTTTTCCTCAACGCGAGTATAAACAAACAAAGTCTAGAGCTCGCCTTAAACATTATAAAAATAGTTAACCCGGAAATCAAACTCATACTGCTTGAGGGTTTTTACTCACAAATAAAAGAGCAAAAAAATATAAAAAGAATCATAGTGGCAAGAAGCATAGAGGAAATAAATGAATTAATAAATGGTAAAAATAAACCATTAGCGATATTCTGTCCAAACTGCATTGATAAGGAAATAAATAAAATACCGATATATAATAACATAAACGATATAATAATAAAAATAGAAAAACTCGTAAAAGGTGAAGGACAATAGACATAGGAATAATAATACTGGCAGGCGGTTATGGCAAAAGATTTCAAACAGGAAAACAATGGAAAGACAAGCTACTCCAGCCAATTAACAAAAAACCAATGCTCCTAAATGTAGTCGACGTAGCATTACAAATATCACAGGATATAGTGGTAGCAACAAAACCAGAGCGAATCAATAAATATAAAAAAATAATAGATAAACAAATAAAAATAATATCAGATGATCCACCAATAAAAGATTCTATGTTATTAGCAGGAGTTAATGCAGGAATACAACACCTACAAAATGAATATATATTAATCATAGCAGGAGATATGCCTTTCATAAGACCAGAAGTAATAAAAATTCTAATTGACAATGCACACCAGAATGACGTAACAGCGCCAATACACCCGGATGGGATAACAGAACCGCTTTTAGCAATCTATAAGCACGGACATATACAAAAAAGCATAAAAACAATATTAAAAAAAGAACAGATAAGGGCAACGGATCTCATAAGAAGTGCGTATAAAATAAGGTTCATACCAACTGATGAGATAAGAAAAGTGGATCCAGAATTGAGATCTCTAATAAGTATAAATAAACCAAAAGAAATGCAAAAACAAATATTAAGGCAAATGTTAAATAATGCTAAAGTTTATAGTATAACATTCAAGGATCTGCATCCGTATTGGGAAGCGTTGAATGCCTACCTAAATCGTTTCTACCAGCATGCGGCTCTATTATTCACGGAAGAGGCAAAAGTGTACAGGAAATATGGGATAACACACCTAGAACTACATGCTTTAAATGATGCGCTAAATGTTTATAAGAAATTAAACTATGAAAATTTTATATGAAAAATAATTAATGCATGCAGATCGGTTTAAGATCAAAGTACCCCTGGTAAAAATAATATGTGTAGAAACAGCCACTAGCCATATCTAATGCTGGAGAATCTCCTAATTCATGATTAATTCTCGGATAAGGATCTTCTTGGGAGTGGTTTCATCCACTATCATGACTGTTCCGATAAATTTGGCCTGAACTAGTATAAATGCTTTAAGGACATTTATCGCTGATACCTCAAGACTAGGAGAGTATTATCATTATTGTGCCGTAACAATCCTTATAGGGCTGTTATTCTCTCAAAAGCCCCATTTAGATGAAAGAGGGAAGGAGATATCTAAGCGCAAATTTTTTATATTTTTCCTTTTTTCCATGTAGAGGGTGGGAAGGGATATATGAAGCAAAGAATCTCTAGAAGGGATTTCTTAAAAACAACAGCTTTTGCTTCTCTGGCGATAGGTAATCTGGCTTTAAACGATAATCTCATCTGGTCAATTAATAATAGATCAAGAAACAATGAAACAATAACTGAAAATGCAGTCCAATATAATGAAACTAGATTTAGTGCATGCACGATATGCGTTCAATTTTGCCCGATAAAAGTTCGTATTCCATCCGATAAATCCATGCCGATAATAGTAGAACATAATCCGGCCCCTGGAGCAGAGAAATATTTTGCAGCATGTGGAAGACCAAGAGTATTATTTGAAATGCCAAACCATCCTGATAGGATCAGAACACCATTAATTAGAGAAGGAGGTAGAGGAGATGGAAAATTTAGAAGTACAACATGGGATGAGGCTCTTGACTACGTGGCCGAGAACTTGAAGAAATATATTGATAAACCTGAACAAATCGCTGTATTTGCTCATGAAGGTTATGAAGCAGGACTCATAAAGGAATTTTTTAAAGGAGTTATAGGTACACCTAATATTACTGATCATGCTGATACGTGTATGGCAGGTAATGCACAAGGTAAAAGATTCCTTTTCGGCACACCTATAGGGCCTGGTGGACTTTATTCGGATTGTTTGAATGCATGCTTAATTGTATTAATGGGTAGAGATCCTATCAGTGGTATGGTTTCCACACCATGGGCAAAAAGTCTCTCAGCCGGTAAAGGTGCTAGAATCATAGCTTTTGATATAAAGCGCCCAAGAATTGCTGATCTGGCTGATGAATATATATTGGTAGCACCTGGTACTGACTTAGCTGTAGTACTAGCATTCATGAATGTTATAATAAATGAAAATCTGTATAACTCAAACTTTCTTATAACTTATACAAATGCCCCTATGTTAATATATACTGATACTATGGAACCTGTTAAATTATCAGATCATCCGATATATTCGGGTAAAAAGACTTACCTTGTTTACGATAGAAAGGATGGAAAATATAAATTTAAAACTGATGCCCTCGATCCCCAGTTAGAATATTCAGGGGAGTATGAAGGTAGGCCTGTTAAGACTGTTTTTACATTGTTAAAGGAAAGCGTTGAGAAATATACTCCTAAGTGGGCAGAGGAAATCAGTGGTGTACCAGAAGAGAAAATAAAGGAAGTAGCCAGGCTTCTTGCAGCTTATGCACCACAAGCTTTTATACCTCATGGATACAAGGGTGCTCGCTACAGAAACGAAGGCATGTTTTACAGAGTAGCTGGAATAGTTAATGCGTTAATAGGATCATATGGAGCTAAAGGTGGTATAGTATGGCCTAGAAAGGCAAGTATTCCATCACCATTAACAATTATGAATGTAAAAACAGTTAAACCAAGTGCAAAATCGATTGTTGAGTATTGGCAGAAAGAAGGGTATCCGCTAGCATTAGATGGCACGGCAAGCATGCTTTTCATAAAATCTATTTTAGAAGAAAAACCATATCCAATAAAAGCTGGTATAATCTATAATCAAAATCTTGTATCACATATACAGGGTTCCAGCAAGGCTGAAGAGGCATTGAAAAAATTGGAGTTTTCTGTGATGTTTGATGTAATGTGGAATGAAACTGCACCATTTGTAGATGTGATATTACCATTACCCTTCTTCTTTGAATACACACCTCCTACATTAGTTCAGGCTGCCCAAACAAACATTGCACAAATTTCACTTCCCATGAAGGTTCTTGACCCTCCATCAGGCGTTGACGTTAGAACACCAGGGCAGATCCTATATGAGCTTGCGAGAAGATTAAAGCCGGAAGTTGCTGATAGCCTCAAGATAATCGCAGAAAATCCAGAAATTATCCAAAGAAATCAGGCTGAAAAACTTAAAATTGACTTTGACGAGCTCAAAACAAGGGGCGTGGTCGCACTCTATACGGAACCGCTTTATAAAGTACCGATACCATTTGCCACGGTCACCGGTGAAATTGAACTAATAAATATTGATATGCTATCTAAGTTCAAGGATCAGCTTAATAAACCAAGTGTAGTGAATCCATTGCCGTGCTGGGTACCACCATATTATATGGAAGATGGTAAACTGGGTGACGATGAATTTGTTGCAGTAGATACCTTCTCTCCGTTTATCACGCCAAACGCATTTATTCGTGACTCTAATCTAATAAGCCAAACTATGAAATGGGAAAGAATGGATGGCGTCTATATTAATTATAACAGGGGTGTAAAACTGGGATTAAAAGATGGAGATTATGTAATTATCGAAAGTTTAGAGACAGGAGCAAAAATTAGAGCTAAGGTATATCTATCTAATGAAGTACATCCACATGCTATTACTGGCATACACGGACTGAATCCGGGCTCGTATGAGAGAGGCGATGTTAAATTTACGTACATGACCAAAACCGGTATAAATACAAATCTCCTAGCACCATTCAAGATCGTTGAATACGAAGGGCGTGCTGCTCAATGTGATTTAAAGGTAAGAGTTAGAAGGGAGGTGGCGTGATGACCCGCTTAGCCATGGTTATTGATTTAAATAAATGCGTTAGATGTTATGCATGCGTCTATGCATGTATACGTGAAAATATTTTAAGGTATGGTGATGGGAAAATATTTTATCCTCCGGTAGAGAATGTAATTTATTATTCTAGAACTAGACCTTTTAGTGTCTATGACGATAATGGGAATGCCATAGAAACTGTTTTAGCACAATGCGAGCACTGTGAGGATCCGCCATGCGTAGAAGTTTGTCCAACAGGAGCATCATATATTAGTAAAGATGGGGTAGTGTTATTAGATAGCAACAAATGTATTCAATGTGGTCTATGCATCGTTGCATGTCCATATGGAGCAAGAACAAGGTTAACAGCGAATTTTGACGGCGAACCACTTCATGATTATGCAATAAAGGTAGGAATACCTGATAAATGTACGTTCTGCTATCATAGAAAAACTGACGATAATTCGTTGTGGACTCCTGCATGCGTAGAGGCATGTGCATTTAATGCAAGAATGTTCGGCGATCTAGACAATCCTCAAGATCCAATTAATGAAATTCTTAACTCAAAGAAGTATGTGGTGCCGAAAATTGATTTCGGAACCAGACCTAAAGTATTCTATGTGACGAATAAACCTCTCGCCCTTGAGAAATACCCAGTACGCAAACCTTTACAGGAGATTCTCAATTTCGGTATCTGGAGCTATGTAAAGAAGAAGATCATGGAGCCGATAGTTCTAGTTGGAACCTCTCTGGCTGTTATATTAGGGGCAATACACATTGTGAGAGAGCATGCACGTGAGAAAAGGGAAAAGGAGGAGGTTCAAGAAGAAGTGGAAAAGGAGGAGGTGAATTAAATGAGTGAGGAGAAGAAAGAAATTAGTGAAGAGACGAAGGAAGTGACTGAGGAGAAGAAAGTAGTGAGATGGGATAGAGCAACAAGAATTACACACTGGCTTTTCATAATAGGTGTAACAGCCGGATTGCTCTCTGGATTACCAGTCTTTGATGGAAGAATTTTCGGAATATTATTTAATTTGATTGGAGGGGTTAATAATCGCATCATATTGCATTATTATGTTACAACAATAACACTTGGAGCAGCAGTACCATTGGTAATATATAAATTAATATATCTTATTAGGCAGGGTGATATGCTTTTAAAACGTGGAGAGGAGTGGTTACCATCCAGCGATGACATAAAGAAGTCGGTATTGATAGCCCTTGCATGGTTTGGAATACGCAAAGAGAAGCCTCTAATAGAATTCCATCATCCTCTAGAGAAATTTGCAGTACTTGGGCTTCATCTTGGATTAATATTGCTTGGCATATCAGGTATACCAATGGCTTTCTTTAATGTAGAGGAATATAAACCTTTATTGCTTGTTATTCATGACACTGGTTTTCTATTAGTTTCAATAATAGTATTAGGTCATGTGATGCTGGCTATAAATCCAGTAAACTGGGAAACACTAAAAGCAATGCTGATTAATGGCAAAGTATCTGTAATATGGGCAAAAAAGCATCATCCGGGATGGAAAATTGAGGAATAAATTTTTTATTACCCTATCCTTTTTATTTTTAGTTAGAGGATTAGGCGAGAGAGTAGCTGTTATCTAGGTCTTGCTGTGATTTTCCCCATTATAACTTCTATGTTCTTCTCCCTTCCAATTCTCCTGATCTCAACAGCAACATCTCTTGGAGCTGTTAGCACCACAAGGATCTTTCTAGGGCTCTTTTTATACTTTTCTTCTGCCAATTTGGCTTTCCTCAGCAGTTTATCCACCTCCTCCACGCTCTCAGCATAGCTTGTTATCTCTCCAACTATCAGAGGATCATCTAAAAACATGTCTATCTCCTCCCCATCTATCTCAGCTCTAACAAGCTCCTTATCCTTTCCTATCTCTCCAAGCTTCCTCAGCTGCTTTGTTAAGAACTTTCTAACAAATTCCTCGAATGTAACTCCGGCAAACCTGCTCAGTTGGCTGAATCCGTAGAGCATGGATCCTCTCAAAGACTCATATGTCCTCTTCATCCTTCTTTGTTCCTTCTTTATCTCACTAATTTCACTCAGCATCTTGTTGAAGTCCTCCCTAAGCTTCTTCTGCTCCTCCTCTATTACAGCAATGCGCTCCAGCATCTTGTTGAAGTCCTCCCTAAGCTTCTCAATATTGCCCAAAATCTCAGTACTGAGGGCTATATTAAGTTTTTCAGCCAGCTTTCTGGCAAGATAGGGCTTTTCCTCGAGCTCTTTTATGAGACTTTCCACCAAGGACATCTTATCCACCCTTTTTTAGAGCTTCTCTAATTAAACCTTCTCACTACCATTTTTAGGATCTCATTAATTTAAATTTAATTGATACTATGGCAGCTACGCTGTAAAAAGGAATTAAAATTGACAGGGATTAGAATCTCAATGAAGCTTGAGTACGATAGAGGGACGCTTGTGATAAGGGGTCAGTATGCAGTGCCCTACTCCACATGGGATGACAGAATATCAGCTTTCAGAGCGCCTGCTTTCAGGTACAGGGATATAGTGGAGTTTTTGAGGAGAAACTTGGTGGATTTCAGCGATTATGTGATAAATCCCCCTCCTAGGGAGGAGTTCAAAAGTATTCCAGTTCCTTTAAGGGAATATCAGGAAGAGGCACTGAACTCCTGGCTTTCCTCTGGAATGAGAGGAGTTATAGTTCTTCCCACTGGGGCCGGAAAGACCCTTATTGCCCTGAAGGCAATGGAGAAGCTGGGAGTGAGCACTCTGGTTGTAGTTCCCACGATACCCCTGATGAGGCAGTGGAGCAGTGAGATAGAGGAAAAGCTCGGTGTGTCCACGGGATTGATGGGAGGAGGGGAAAAGGATGTGAGATTCGTCACTGTTGCCACGTATGATTCCGCTTATCTCAATGCTGAGGTGCTGGGAGATAAGTTCATGCTTGCTGTTTTCGATGAAGTTCACCACCTTGCTGCCGAGGGCTACTCCCACATAGGGGAGATGCTCGCAGCACCATACAGGCTTGGCCTGACTGCCACTTTTGAGAGGGAGGACGGAAGGCACTTCCTGCTTCCAATGCTTGTTGGAGGCATAGTGTACAGCATAAGCCCGAGGGAGCTTGCGGGAAAGCATCTAGCTGAGTATGAGATAGTCAGAATCTCAGTTGACCTTTCGGAAGAGGAGAAGAGGGAGTACAAGAGTGCAGTAGAGGAGTACAAGAGAGGTCTCTCATCAATAGGTCTGGAGATAAGATCGCCTGATGACTTCAGGCAACTGGTGAAAATGAGCGCTACAAGCAGGGCTGCAAGGGATGCCCTTCTTGCATGGAATAAGGCAAGAAGGATAGCTATAAACTCTGAATCCAAGTTAAAAGCGCTTGAAAATTTGCTGTCAGCACATAAAAAGGATAAAGTGATAATATTTACCGAGTTCAACGACATGGCGAAGGAGATAAGCAGGAGGTATTTGATACCCCTCATAACCCACAGAACTCCTGAGAAGGAAAGAAATGAGATACTTCAGAACTTCAGGGATGGAATATACACAAAGATAGTCACATCAAAGGTTCTGAACGAGGGGATAGATGTGCCCGATGCAAGAGTTGCGATAATACTTGGAGGAACAGGAAGCAGGAGGGAGTTTGTGCAGAGATTGGGGAGAGTTTTGAGGAAGAGAGCGGGAAAGAGGGCAGTCATATATGAGGTTGTGTCAAAGGGGACAAAGGAGGTCTCGATATCCTATAGAAGAAGGAGAGGTGTGAACAACTGATGCTTCCCCTTCAGCTTTTGAGGGCAAGAAGATCCGGGAGAAAGCTGATCCTGAAGTTCTGTTCTGGAAGGGATATTGAGCTTGAGCTGGCAGAGGAGCTTATCTCTGTTTTCAGGAAACATGTGGGCAGGAAAGTTGGGGAACTGGAGAGGGAACTTGAGGATATCGAGGAGAGATATGAGGGAATGGGAGTTGATTTCAAGCTTGTCAGGGGATTATCAACCCTTTTGGAGAGAAAATGCGATGTAGAAACAAAGGAAACTAAGGTAAAGCCGGATCAGATAAGAAGGATTGTATTTGAGAGGGCAGCCAAGCTTGGAGGTTTTGTTATAGATGAGAGGGAGGAAGTTCTGAAAGCGGCAGCAGAGGAGCTTAAAATTGATCCTTCTGGGATAGAGGAACTTATGTGGGCTGATTGGGATGAGAACAAGGAGATAAAGAGTTTTAATGAGCCCACTGCAGCTGATCTGCTGAGGGAGTACAATCAATCCCTGCTTCAAACAGCTCTTTTCCGGGCTATAAGGATGGAGCTATTTGTGAGAGGAGGATCTGGGAAGATAAAGCTGTTGATAAGGGATATAAAGGCAAAGGGCCTCATGTATTATGCGGAGAGCCTGAAGAATGGGATAAGATTTTTGATAGATGGTCCAGCTTCTGTTCTCAAGCTCACTACAAGATATGGGACTTCTCTGGCAAAACTTGTCCCTACAATAATCTCAATGGACTCCTGGAGGATAGTAGCTGATATCAGGATGAGAAAACCCCTGATTCTGGATCTATCCGACTCTTTAAGGGATCTATTCCCAGCTCACGAGATAACCACTGTGGAGTATGACAGCTCACTTGAGAGGCAGTTCCATGAAATAGCGGCATCATCCGGATGGGAGGTGATAAGAGAGCCATATCCAATTGTTTCAGGAGGTTCTGTCTTCTTCCCAGATTTTCTGATAAAAAAGGGTGATGTGAAGCTACTGGTGGAGATAATAGGCTTCTGGACACATGATTACATAAAGAAGAAATTGCAGAAGATGAAACAAGTTTCGGATAAAATGCTCCTCTTGGTGGACAGGAACCTAAGTTGCAGCAGGTTTTTTGAGGAGCTGGGGGATGTGCTCTATTTTGATGGGAAGATAAAGTACGCAGAGCTTGCAAAAAAGTTATCTGAAGTGGAGAAGATGATGAGAAAGGAAGCAGAAGTTCTTCCATTGGATATTGGCGATATATCATCACTTGATGAGATATCCTCAAGGCTGGGATTTGAGAAATCTGTTCTGATAGAGAAGTTGAGGAAAAAGGTTCCGGCAGGGTATATATTCACGGGAAATCTTCTGCTAAAAGAGAACATTCTGAAAGAGGTAAAAAGCGTAATAGAAAGCTGTGAGAGGAGGGATCTCAGATCTATATCGGATCTCCTATCTGAAAAAGGGATACCGGAGAGATATCACACAGCCTTGATAGAGGCAGCTGGGTTCAAGGTGATCTTCAGGGGACTTGATGAAAGCAAGGCGGAGGTCATATAGTTTGACAAATATTAATAAGCTTCCAGATCCCCCATATATGGATGAGCTCAGCAAGGGAGGCATCTTCGGAGGATTTTCCGATAATATCCAGGCTTAAATGTCCCAAATGGGAGAGAATTCCCAGAGATGGCAGAACGCTGAGGTGCCTGACTGTTAGCAATAAGGAGAGCTACTTGGCATACCTTGATGTAGTCAAATCATCCGGGGGAAAAGTTCTTCTCTCATCCGATGGAAAGGGTTTTTTGGAAGTTGTTCCTGAGATGAGAAGAAGCAGAATGGGCAATTTCGCTTTTTTAGTGGATTTTAACTTTGATGATAAGCAGACTAGGGATGCTCTGCTGATGGAAGCGAGGAAGGAATTTCCAGGCATCCCTCTTGACTGTCTGGCAAGGGAGGACACAGCTGGATATATGATTTCAGCTGGGTTCAGGGAGGTCGAAAGATTGATAAGAGTTGTTGCACAGACAAGGCCATCCTCCCTTCAGTATGGAGAGAAGGTGCTGGAAGGAGGGGATCTTCCGCAGAATTTCGTCATGACAGCAGGGCAGCAGGGACCCTCAGGATTCATCTGGAATCTCTCTTGGAGAAGGGATAGGATAGGTTTTCCGGAGGCTATAGGGAGGAGAATAAAAGTAGGAGCTGAGGAGATGCTCCTGATAATAAACTCAACAAAGGACGGCAGGGAAGCAGATCTTTTCCTGTGGACAAAACCAGATGCTGGAGCTGGAGAGGTATTTGGAGCAATAGAAGCTGCCATGAGGATATCCTGGGAGAAAGGGATAGAGAGGCTCAGATGCCTTATTTTCAGGGATTTACTGGATGTGTTTATGGCATCTGGATTTCAGATAATAGGAAAAAAAGTATGGATGAGGCTTGTTTGATCAGATCTGGTATGCTTCAGCGTAGATCTTCTTCCCCTCTTCAGCAGCTTTTTCGCTCTCATATACATACATGTAAGCTCCTTCCTCTCCTTCCTCCACTACAACTATAACAGGAAGCTCTTTTCCCTTTTCAAGAACAGTCCCAACGTATATCACGAGGGGAGGAAGATCTACATCAAATATTCTCTTGTATTCCACGACTCTTAGGTCCTCAAATCCTGTAGGAGGACTGGGGAAACCGGTCCAATAGATGACCCTCGCCATCCCTGTCACCAAGATTTTACGGCGGAAAACTAATATAAACACTTGCAAGCATTTGTCGAACTTCTTCTCAGCAATTTGCTGTCGCCTGACGAGCCATTTTCAAAAAATTATATAAGCTCAACAGCGATGGAATGAGCCCCTCCTCCACCATGGCATATAGTAGCTATTCCCCTCTTTCCTCCCCTCTTCTTCAGGGCATTCAGCAGAGTTACGAGAATTCTAGCCCCGCTCGCACCAAGCGGATGGCCCAGTGCAACAGCTCCTCCGAACACATTTATCTTATCCTCTGGAATCTCGAGGGCCTTCATAACAGCAAGAGTAGCAAGGGAGAAGGCTTCATTGTGCTCGAATAGATCAAAGTCTGAGATCCTCATCCCGAGCTTTCTAAGAAGATCTTTAACGGATGGAATAGGTGCTTCTATAAAGTCCTTTGAGTCCACAGCAGCAGAGCTGTACCCTATTATCCTAGCTATCGGCTTTAAACCCCTCTCTTTTGCAAACTCCTCATCTGCAACAACCAATGCAGCTGCTCCATCGCTTAGCTGAGATGCATTTGCAGCTGTTATTATCCCATCCGGCCTGAAGACAGGCTTTAGCTTTGATATCTTCTCTATAGATGTATCAGGCCTTATTCCTTCATCTTTATCGTATTTCACTCCATCTACCTCAACTTCAACTATCTCGTCCCTGAAATATCCCTTTTCCGTGGCCTCTGATGCGAGTTTATGGCTCCTTACGGCAAATCTATCTGCTTCCTCTCTTGTTATTCCAAACTTCTTTGCAGTGAGCTCTGCCTCCTCTCCCATGAACATCCCTGTGTGGGGATCGGTGAGCCCATCGTATACCATTAGATCAACAACCTTCTCCCCCGCATAGGAGAATTTCACACCCCATCTCCATTTTGAGCTGAGCATATATGGGGCATTGCTCATGCTCTCCATTCCACCTGCAACTATCACCTTAGCTTCACCCAGCTTGATTATCGATGCTGCTAGAGAGACAGCTCTGAGACCGGAAGCACACACCTTTGATATAGTGAAGCCCGGAACCCTCCACGGTATCCCAGCCTTGACAGCGGCTTGTCTGGCCGGGTTCATCCCTATTCCAGCTTGAATTACATTTCCCATTATCACCTCATCCACTTCTTCTGGACTCACTCCTGATCTGTTTAGAGCTGCTTTTATGGCTATTGAGGCCAGATCTGGAGCAGATATGTCCTTGAATATTCCTCCAAATTTTCCTATTGGAGTTCTGGCGAATCCAACTATAACTGCTGTCAATCAACCACCTCTTCTCCTCTTTATTGCTGCAGCAAGGGCGGGAAGGAACTCATATAAATCTTGATTAATGCAGTAATCTGCGGATTTGAATATCGGAGCATTGGGATCTGTGTTTACAGCTACTATGACCTTTGAGTCTGTTATGCCTGCTACGTGCTGCTGCTGGCCTGATATGCCAACAGCTATGTAAAGATCAGGTTTTATAGAGACACCAGACATTCCTATCCATCTCTCCTCAGGCATCCACTTTAGATCTGCTGCTAGAGGCCTGCTGGATCCAACAGCAGCCCCTATAAGCTCAGCAAGGTCATAGGCAAGCTTCAAGTCATCCTTGGATTTAAAGCCCATTCCACAGCCTATAACTATTCTAGCCTTGTCCAGAGCAGCTCCTGATATTTTCTTCTCCCTCCTCTCCAGTATTTTGATTTTCCTGCTCACATCAATTTCCTCAACCTCAGCTTCTCCTTCTCCTGGCTTAGCCTGCTCAAATTTCCTAGGCTTTATCCCTATGGCAACAGGAAGTTCAGAGTGCTCAAGGGATACAGCTTTTCCGCCCAGCGTCACTCTGGAGAACAAGATTTTTCCCTCCCTGTTTTCAGCTGATATGACATCCATTATGGCTCCAAAACCCATTCTCTGGGAAACTCTTGCGGCAACAGTCCTGCCGAACTTGTCTGAAGCTGTTGCTAGGTAATCATATCCCTTAAACACAGTTGATATAGCATCCACAGCCGCATCCTCATCGATATCCCTGAGAAGGAAGACTTTTTTCACGCCTCTCCTCCCATACTCTGCGGCCTTTGATCTGTCGCCGAAGGCAATCGAGTCCATCTCATCCACACCTATATACTTCAGAAAGGAGATAACTTCAAAGGCAAGATCATCGCTTGAGGCAAACAAAAGGGCTCTCATAAAATCACCTCAAAAGCACACCCTCCTTTATGAGGAGGTCAAGAAGATTCTCTGCTGCCTCATTTGGGCTTCCTTCTACTTTAATCATCTTTCTTTCTATTTTTCTAGGCCTTATCTCAACCAACTTTACCCTTCCCTCATCAACTACACCCAGATCGGAGAGAGATAGGGTTTTCATGGGAAGCTTTGATGCACTTAACACTTGGGAAAGCGAAGGTATCCTTGGCTTGTTTATCTCTTGAGTTACGGATATGACAGCCGGTAGATCAAGCAAAACATCCTCCTCATATCCCTCCATAGATTTAGTGAGGATTATGTCGCCATCTCTGAAAGAGACCCTGCTCACAAATCCAATAAACTTGTAGGATAATTCCTCCGCAACTCTTGGACCGATCTGACCGGAGAAATTATCTATACTGCCTTCTCCTGCTATAACCAGATCAAAAGAACCCTTTTTTATGGCAGCAGCTAAGGCCTTAGCTACTAGGAAGGAATCAGCGCTAAACAACTTTTCATCGACTATCAAGGTGGCTTCATCCCCTCCCATTGCCAAAAGCTTTTTAGCAGCTTTTTGAATGTCCTTAAGCCTCATCTGCATAGGACCCCATGTTAGAGCCATGAAAAGACCAACCTTTCCGCCAAATCTCTCCTTTAACTGAACAGCCAACTCCATGGCGTTGTTGTCTATGTCGCTCACCTTTGTAATAGCCTCTTCTATTCTCGCACCTCTCTCATCTACTGATAACTCTGTGGTATCCACAGAGAGCTTGGCAAGAACCGCTACATTCAGCTGAAATCACCCTGCGAATTTCGAAAGGAAAATTTAAAAATTTTATCTAAAAGTCAAAAGGGTTTCAAATAGTTTATGAATTTATTGTTTAGAAATAATGTCCTCATGGTACTATATTCGCACACACAGGGCAAAAATTTTTATTTTTTCTCTCGGAGCTTTGAGAGGTGTTCAAAATGGTGGACTTTTCCTTCTCGGATGAGGAGCAGATATTGAGAGATAATGTGAGGGATCTTCTTTCTGAAGTACTTGCACCGAGATCTGATGAAATAGACAGAAAATGTAGTATTCCAAGGGATGTCATAATGGCTTTAGCTGAGAACAAGCTTCTTTTGATGAACATGAAGCCGGAATTCGGTGGTAGTGGTGCCACAAATGTGATGACAGCTATAGTAGTTGAGGAACTGGCTAGAGCAGATCCAAGCGTTGCAACAGCTGTCTTCTATCTGGTGGAAGCAGCTTGGGGGAAAAAGCTGGAGAAATACGGGAATAAAGAGGTGGCAAAAGAGGTCCTGACGAGGGCGGCAAAAGGAGAGGGATTTGTTGGAATAGCCTCTACAGAACCTCAAAGCGGAAGCGATGTCGCTGGGTTCAGGACAATTTCCAAGAAGGAGAATGATCACTGGATAATAAACGGAGAGAAAGCCTATATAAGCGGGATAAAGGAGGCAAAGGAGGTTGATGGCGGATATGTTCTCCTGACAATGACCAAACCAGAGGAGAGAAGCAGAGGAATGACTGTATTTTACCTGCCTGTGAATTCACCGGGCATAACGTATGGCTTCTATGAGGACATGGGAAGGTGCGGAATAAGCACCGGATGGCTGAAGCTGAAGGATGTGAAGCTTCCCGATGAGTACAGGATAGGGGAGGTGAACAAGGGATTTAAGATAGCTATGGAGGGATTTGATAGAGCAAGAGTTTTCGTTGCAGCTGGATGCATAGGGCCTGCTCTTGGTCTTCTGGATTATGTAGTGGACTATCTGAAGAAAAGAGTTGTTTTTGGGAAACCTTTAGCAAAATTTGAGGGAATACAGTTCCCAATTGTGGACCATTGGGCTAAACTTGAGGCCATAAGACTTCTTGTTTACAAAGCAGCATGGGCAATGGATAAGTTTGATGCAGGAGAGATGAGCTTGTTGGAGGCAGCAAGGTACTCTGCCATGGCAAAAGCTTTAGCTCCTGAGGAATCAGTTCTGGCAATACAGGAGTTCATGAGGTCCTTGGGTGCATTCGGCTACACAAAGGAAACCCCTCTTGAAAGAGCATTAAGAGGTGTGATGAGCTACTTTGTTGGGGCTGAAGGAGGACAGCACATAATGAGGATAATATTGGCATCAGATCTGTTCGGGCGGGAGTTCTCCCCAACTAAGGACTGATTTCTTTCTCCTTTTTCCTCTTTCTTATCTCCTCGATGAGAAGTGGTACTATCTCCCTGTAGTTCCCGACCACACCGTAGTCAGCGTTATCAAATATGGGTGCCCCCGGATCTATGTTTATCGCAACAACTCTCTTCGCCTCTCTTATGCCAAATACATGCTGGGCTGCTCCGCTTATTCCAACAGCTATGTAGAGTTTCGGCTTTACGCTTATACCAGTCTGGCCAACCTGCTTCTCATGTGGTATCCATCCTGCATCCACAGCCTTTCTGGACCCAGCTATTACTCCACCAAGCTCTCTTGCTAGCTCCTCCAGCATCTTAAAGCCATCAGCAGAGCCCAACCCCCTTCCTCCTGATACTATTATCTCAGCTTTCTCCAGAGGTATCTCCTCTTTCTTCACTCTTTTTGATTCGACAAGTCTTATTCCCGGATCAGGAACTTCAAAGAAAACTTTCTCCTCTATTATTTCACCTTTTCTTTTCTCATCTCTCGGAGGAGCCTCAAAGACATTCGGCCTTGCTGTAGCTATCTGCGGTCTTCTGTTCGGGGTCCTTATTCTGGCCAGCATTAAAGCTCCAAATGGGGGCCTTATCTGTATGAGATCCCCGTTTTCCACATCAAAAGCTGTGCAATCAGCAGTTATTCCAGTTCTCAGGGAGTTGGCTACATAAGGAGCCATCTCCCTACCCCTCATTGTGCCCGCTATGAATATCACCTCTGGCTTGTATTTCCTCGCCAGCTCCACCAATGCCTGCCCATGAACTCTGGAGTAGAATGGATAAAACCTGCTGTCATCCAAGAGGATTACCTTATCAGCTCCGTAGTATATGGGCTCGTTCGCCAGATGCCTTATATTATGCCCTATCATAACTCCTGCTAGATATGTTCCAAGCTTTTCAGCTATATTTCTCCCAACACTGAGCATCTGGATGCTTGCTTCCTTTATCGATCCCTCATCCGTCTCTATATAGACCCAAACTCCCTTGTAATCCTCCTTTTTCACGGGTTCCCATTCCTTGCAGCTCATATCAGACCCTCCTGCGATAGCTTCTCAACAAGCCACTTTACTGCTTCTCTGCTATCTCCCTTGAACACCTCTCCCTTTCTTGGGACTTTTGGAACTAGATCTATCCTTGATACAGTTGTAGGAGATCCCTTGAGACCGATACACTCCTCATCAAGCCTTAGAATGCTGTTGTTCCAAACCTCCACGCCCACTTTTTTGGCTCTTATCTTCCCGTATATGTTCACATATCTCGGCTTGTTTGCTCTCATGGCAGTGGCTATAAGGGCCGGTATATTCACATCATAGAGCTCTATTGCATCCTCTAAATGTCTTCTCACCCTAAGGTGTCCATTCACATAACTTATTTCATCTACATAGTATATATAGGGTATTCCAAGCCAAGAAGCTATCTGAGCTCCTATGTGAGCTGTTGAGCTGTCTATGGTCTCCTGACCTGTGAATATGAGGTCATACCCTATCCTCTCTATGGCCTTAGATAGAGTATAGGATGTGGCCAGCGTATCTGCCCCTGCAAAGGCTTTATCGGAGATTAGAACTGCTCTATCAGCACCCATACCGATTGCATGCTCAAGGCCGAGCTTTGCATGAGGCGGAGCCATGGATAACACCACAACCTCCCCTCCATATCTGTCCTTGAATTCTAGGGCCATCTCCAATGCATTTAGGTCATGCGGATTTATGACAGATGGTATCCCCTCCCTGATGAGCGTCCCCGTCTTCGGGTCTATGTTGACAGATGTTGTGTTCGGGACCCACTTGATGCAGACCACGATCTTCATATGGTCACCCGAACCTGTAATGAATCCCCTTTCCGCTCACTGGATAGTTCCACTCTATTGCCCCTTCTGGGCATATTAGCCTGCATGTTCCGCATTCAAGACATCCTTCATGGCTGAACATCACCTTCTCATCCATCAGCGTGTAACATCTAGCTGGACAGAGCAGAAGGCATGGTCTAGAGTTGCATTTTGAGCATTTCTCCTGATCCACCTTTATATGGGGCTTCTCATCCACATCATAGACATTGCTCTGAAGAAGTTCCTCTATCCTCATAACGACCTCACCACCTTTAATGCATCCAAAATAAATCTGAAAAATCCTCCCTTGACTTTTTTAACGTTATCAAGAAGCTTTTCTGACTCATACTCTATATGAAACATCCTCTTCACAATCCCAGTTACAGCATCAGGGAACTCTGTGAATATTCTTGGATCGGAGAAAATCCTCTCAGTTCCCCTGAACTTCTCTATCTGCTTGTAGACAAAACTTTCTTTCAGCATTTTCTCGTAAACAGATAGATTTTCAGCCGTCATTCCGCCGGAGGAATGGGCTTTTTCTATTGCCTTCGCTGCCAAATATCCTGAGTAAGCCGCTAAGTCAACTCCTCTTATTGTATAGCCTAGATCAAGAAGCATTCCTGCTGCATCTCCAACCACAACAAACCCATCCCCATAAAGCCTTGGAATGAGTTTATAGGATGCCTGTGGAACTAGATGAGCTGAGTACTCAACTAAGCTCCCCCCCTTGAGGTAATCCTTTAGATAGGGACTTTCTCTCATTCTCTCAACAATTTCATAGGCATATTCCTTTATCATTTTAATAGCTCCGCCCAAGTTTATCACTATGCCAAGGCTCACGGAATCCTGATTTGTGTAGAGAAATCCTCCTCCCGGAATTCCCTTGGTTACATCCCCCATCATAAGCCATGCCATGCCCGATGTCTCATCTAGGCCGAACCTATCCTCCACATCCTTCTTTGATAGCTTTATGACCTCCTTTATCCCAAGAGCCACGTTTTCCGGCTTTGGTTTCTCAATAAATCCAGCCCTCTCCAGAAGAAGCCTGTTTATCCCCTCTGCATCGACCACCACATCGGAGTACACTTTATCCCCGCCTGCAACTATTCCCTTCACCTTTCCATCCTCTACCAAGAGGTTGTCCACTGTTATCTCGGTGACGATAGTGGCACCTGCTTCCTCCGCCTTTCCGGCCATCCACTCAGCCATTTTTGATAGATAAGCAGTAAAACTGGTGGTCTTCTCGTGCTGGAATTCCAATGTCAGACATCCATCCGCGACAAGGGATATCCTTTCCTTTTTTACCCATCTCTGTACAGGGGCTTTCTCTATATCTGGATAGATTTCCTTTAGGGGACTTATGTATATTCTGCCTCCGAACACATTTTTAGACCCGGCGACCTTTCCTCTTTCCACTAGTAGAACGTTGAAGCCGCTTTTTGCAAGGACATAAGCGGATGTGGATCCAGCAGGGCCTGCTCCTATCACTATGGAATCGAACTTCTGCAATTATATCACCGAGCTCTCATGAGCTTGTTATTAAAAATTTTTCCGTTAAAAATAAAAAAATGAGGGTTGAGTCATTTAGCAGTGTAGCCAAAATCAATCACCAAAGTGGTTCCAGTGACATTCCTAGATTCATCTGATATCAGGTATAAAACTGCATATGCCTGATCCTCTGGATCTATCAAGCGTCCAAACTGGAGGGATGCAATAGCCTTCTTACCCTCTTCTATGCTCATCCCGCTCTTTATTATGTAATCCTCAACCATCTTTGTCCAAGTGAAACCTGGGCAAACAGCATTCACCCTGATGTTATCCTTGGCGTATATCGTTGCATCATTTTTTGTCATTGCTATTACAGCACCCTTTGAGGCATGATAGGGCGGAACATCAGCATTGCCTATTAGTCCATATATCGATGCTATATTCACTATGCTACCACCACCAGCTTCCTTCATGTAGGGTATTGCATGTTTTGTACAGAAGAAAACACCCTTAACGTTGACTGCCATCACCTTATCCCACTCCTCCTCGGTAATCTCATGTGTTGGCTTGTTAGCTCCCGCGATTCCAGCATTGTTCACCAGACCATCGATCTTGCCGAAGTCTTTTGCAATCTGGGCAAAGGTCTCCTTTACTTCATTTTCCTTGGTAACGTCCATGTGATAATATTTAGCTATACCTCCCTGCTCCTTTATTTCCTCCTCAAGTTTTCTTCCATCCTCGTCTAAAATATCTGTTATCGCTACCTTTGCTCCTTCCTTGGCTAGAAGTCTGCAGATAGCAGCTCCTATCCCCCTCGCTCCTCCAGTAACTATAACCACCTTCCCCTCGGCTCTCCCCGGCATTTCAACCACACCTCTCAAGGCCCTTTTAAGGGCCTAATATTTTCAAGGGATCTTAAATATAATCTTTTTCTTTTTTTTGATTTATTAAAAATTAAAGTTAATATTGTTAACAGCCACCTTTCAAAATTCTCCTCAGCCCCTCCTTTATCATCTCCTTCGGAGGATATTGATAGATGGAGCCGGCCCATCTGTACACTCTTGTGCATGATGCTGTGTATTCCCCTGTGTCCCTGAACTCAGGGTCTATATCAACCCCGTTCACTCTTATAGTTGGAGTTCCTATGATTTTATAACTTCTGGCTTCTATTTCATCTGCAATGAATATCTCCTCAACATCCGCCTTAAGTCCGAGTTCCTCAAGAGCTCTTCTCAATTCATCTAGTGCAAGATCTTTAGTCGGGCATTCCGATGTGTAAAAGAGCTGTATCCTCATACTTTAATATTGCACTGAGGTGATTTTTAACCATTACCACAAGTTTCTTCATGGCATTCTCAAGTGTATAACTTCAATATATTAAACATCACTTTCTTCCTATTTTTAGCAGAAAAGTTAATCTATGCCAAGGTATTTTTTAACCATATCATAGTAGTTCTCCTTGCTCCCCCACCTCTGTATGAATGCGTCCATTATGTCGTAACCGGCTTTCTCTT
>NZ_RCOS01000009.1 GCF_003947435.1 Candidatus Methanodesulfokora washburnensis | reverse complement strand
ATTCTGTATTCCACCTTCTCCTGAACCATGTATATGAATGCCTCATCTCCCTTCTTCACTCTCTTCATCAGTTTCTCCCTTTTTTCAGGAAGGCCATATATCCCTTCCTTCAGAACTACATCCCAGTTCATATGATCCGTGACAAAGATCCAGTACGTCATGCTCTCACATGCTTCTGTAAAATGTGCTTTAAATAAAAATTTAATAAACCCTTCTTTCGGTCAGCAAAACTTGAGACGGTTTTGAAATCCAGTTGTTGTAAAACTCATGTGCTCCTGATCCCTCTTGCCAGATCCTCATCAGCTAGATATATGCCCAGATCGAAAAGTATATGAGCTGAATCAAAGCTCTCCCTCGACCTTATCGCCGCCTCCTCCACATAAAACCTCAAGGCCAGTCTTACAGCCTGATCGTCCATGGGTAAGACATCCTTTTCCTCATGCTTGAAGTAGCTTATCAGCGAGAGAGCAGATGCCAGCTGCAAGGTCCTCATCTCAAGCCTTGGGCTGAAGCTCAATGTGTCTTTATAGCCTATGTGCTCAAGTATTGTTTTCCTTGTGGCTGTGATGAGGTCTATTGTCCTCTCTGTTAAGAGAACCGGCTTCTTGGGAAACATTCCCCTTATCTTGGGATGAACTGTTTCTATGGCATGTACAAGGGTGAGGTGATCTCTGATCTCATTGGCAAGCTCATACTTTGTCTCACCACGCCAGGCTCTAGCTTGAGCCTCTGCCAAAGCTTCATATCTCTCTTTTGTCAGGACATGAAGCCTGCAGAGCATCCTGTCCTCGACTGCATTGAAGTTAGGATCCCTCATGCTCACCTTGTACTCTTTTCCTGACTTTATTGTCGCGTTATAGTTCACGCTGAAGAATGATGTGAAGCGGTATGGCTCTACAATCTCCCTATACGTCTCCTTTGTTATTATTCCATGTTCCATAGCGAGTTTCAACGGTTCAACCATTCCCGAGCTGTGAGTGAACCATTCTCTGAGCTCAGTGACTATGAAGACGAACTTCTTGCCCTCGTAGGCTCTTCCTATCTGGATGAACCTTGCTGGTGTCATTCCCCCGCAGTATCTGTTCCTTCCAGGCAGACCATGTGCTGGAACGCCTTTTTCAGGATCTCCAAGAATGAAGTCCTTTGATGCAAAAGTCTTTCCAGTGCCCGGGTCTCCAAACAAGGCCAAGTTAAATCCAGATCTCCCACTTATCCCTCCTGCTTCATTCACGATTTCCACATCAGCTATGGCATACTGCTGTGCCAATGTTAAAAGGGGATCGAAGAAGAGGATCTTACCGAAGTTCTTGACCAAATACACAGCAAGGTCTATTGCCGAAAAGTTTCTTCCGAATTTCACAATATCATCAAGCCTGTTCTCGAGGACATAATCAAGATGCTGATCGAACTCCTCATCCATCCTTTTCACCACACTTAGCTCATCTGCAGCAGAGCCTTTGAGGACTTTAGAAGGTGGTGAAACAGATATGGGCTCAAGAGGGGATATCAAGCTGTCGGCATGTATTCCGGGGCATTTATGTGCTTCAGGCATTCTGTGCTCCTCACAGAAGGTTCCTCCGCAGTATTTACAGATAAATGGGATTGTTGTGATCTCCTTCTTGCAGAAATCACATTTTGTCATCAGATGCCCAACCTCCTGAATGCCTCATACCTCACCTTCTCCCTAAGTTTCTTATCAGTTATCATCTCCTTCAAGACTTCATCCAGTCTCGCTCTTGCATCCCTCAGAAACTTTCCTCTTTCCTCAACAGCCCTCCTCAGGATATTTTCATCCTCAGGAATCATTATTTCCGTCTTCCCAGCCAAAATAGCGTATTCAATGAACTTTGCCTCATAATCAGAGCTGCACCTTATCTCCTCTCCATCTATTCTGACATATGCTCCCTCTAGATCTACACCAGCCTCAACCTTTGTGCCCTTTGGAACTTTCACGATCCTGTATGAGCAGTTGCCTATGTAGTCCTCTGGGAACTTCTTTGTCTCTATCCCATAAAGCTCCTCTACATCTTTCAGCACTGAGTTTACTAGCTCATCGATATCGATATTTCCAACCTTCTTCCTCTTCTGAATACTCTTAGCCCTCTCGATTCTAGACTTAACAAGATCTATTACTGTACGATAGACTTCGAGTTGTTCCTCTTCAGTTAAGCCTAAAATTCTGCCCATAACAATATTATCGAGTTCTTTGCGATCAGGTTTAACCTTTTCTAATGAAACCTCTTCAGGAGATTTTGCTTCAATTTCTTTAAATATTGAGTTTATTGGTCGTTGTGAAAGATTGCTAAGGCATTTAACTAATTTCTCCTCCTCTTCCTTCTTTATTCTTTTAGGATTTGGTAGCAGTATTCCTTCTACCATCCATACATCTATGTCGAGAACACCTTGACCTAGACTGGGCCTCCCATGAAGCTCAAAAAACATGATACTTAATGTCGAATTTAATGACGCACAAATAAGGTTAGAGGTTTCTTTATCATGAAGACAAATTCCATAAAGATCTTTGTTCTCAAGTATCATTTGTGAATTTTGAAAAATTATGAATTTATCCCAAAATCTTTCAGGAAAGAGTAATTCTGCTGGTTCTCTTTTGTCTAAACTATACCATTTCTGCCTAGATGAGCATGTCGGTCTCTTATTGAATCCTTGACTCTCTCCCCACTCTATGTATTTTAGAATGTTTGTCCCCCTCAGCTCAGACTTATCCTTATGTATCAGCAGAACCCGATACTTCAGATCCTTAGGGTCAATTAAGATCGACCTGCATTCCCTTGGTGACTTTATTACGTAATTTGGAATCCAGTAGACATAGCCGTTCTCTCTTAAAACTTCTTCCAATCGCATTCTTCTGGCATACTGGCTCTCCTTAAAGTATTTCCCATTTCTATCCTTCCACACATGCTCTGGAACCGGTATTTCTTCATCTTTCTTCAACGGGTGCATCCAGAACTCTCTTTCTATACCCCATTTCTGTATTTGCTCATCAGTTAAGTAGAAGAATTCATTAGCACCGGTTTTAATACCAAATCTTACTTCTGCGACTTCTTTTAATGGAACAAGTAATCCTTTTCCCTTCTCCAGTATCTTAAAGAATACCTCCGGAGCCCTTATGTACTTGCCCCACTTAGAGCCTACGTACTCCCCCTCCTCTTCATCATAGCCCTCTTCCCAAAGCTCTTTCTGAATTTTTGGGAAAATTCTTATTTTATCATCCTCGTAGTACTCTTCTTTACTCTCTATCAGCTCTATAAGCTTTTCAACACAGATCCATCTTTCACTTTCATTCTTAACAGGAGGTATGAACTCCGCTAGAGGCTTCTTCAGCTGGACAAACTTGACCAAGTTTTTGTTTCTCTCTTCCTGATCTGAGCACCTTTCCAGAATGGTTATTGCCGTATTTATGTCCGCATCCTCAAACCATCTCTCCACCTTGCTCTCTATAATTGCTACTATCCTGAAATTCTCAAGGAAGAACCTCTGAAGGTCTCCACCGTAATCAACATCAAGCCATGAGTTCGAGGTTATCATCCCAAGTCTCCCTCTCTCTTTCAGAAATCTTGCTCCATGAATGAAGAAATGGACATAGATGCTCGATCTCTTGCTTAATTTTGGCTTCTTACCAGCAGGATACTTGCTCATTTCTCTCCAGTCCTCGATGCATCTATTGTATGCCTTGTCCTTCTCCTGCTCCAGAATGTCCTCCATTTCCTCCTGTCTTGTGTATGGAGGATTCATTACAACTGCATCGAATGCCTCCGGCATCTTTATGTAGATTTTGCTTCCCTTCAGCGTCTCAACTCTTACCTCAGCTGATAAATACTCATTTCCTGGAAGTATGCTGAAGAAGTCCCCCCAAATTATCCTCGGATAGTTCTCTACAGCTGATAGATCCCTGCTAGCCAAATTTATTATCGACAAATGTGCCGGAAATTTAGCTATATCAACCCCGTAAAGCTCCTCTATCAGTTCTTTATGTTTTCTGCTTGGATCAAGAAGCTTCTTTCTCACATAGGACCGGATAAGGAATGTGCCTGCGCCGCATCCTCCATCCAGTACCTTGTCCCTTGCATCTCTTATGCAAAAGCCAACTATCAGATCAACAACATCAGATCTGGTGAAGTATTGGCCCAGTTTATGCCTCTCTTCCTCAGGTATCAACCTCTGAAATATGTTTCCGAGGATCTCATAGCTTATCTTTGAGAAATCGTATTCGCCCATCTTGTGTATGAAATCCTTCAGCATCCCAACTGCATCATCAGGGGGAGGAAGAGAGTCAAGAAAGTCTGTCAACAAAATTGTCTCATAGCATCCGGTTGCCTCAAATGCCTTCATGAAGTAGTTATCGATTCTTTTCTTCATCTCATCTCCTGTCAAGCCAATATCTGGAATAACGATCTTTGGTAGATTTCTATAGCTGGTGGAACGGAGGATGTTGTAGAAGAGAATCTTGTTCACGAGCAGGTACACATACTGTCTTGAGACCTTCTCTAGATCCTCATCACTCCCTCTAAAGGTCCATCCTTGCTTAATGAAATATCCCACAAGTTGCTTCCTAAACTCCGGATCCCTTACTCTCTCCCTGAAATACTCGAGAATCGGTATGGATAAAGCATCTATTGAACCCCTGAGCCTGTATATGAACCTCTCATCTATTCCTAGAAGCGGCTTGGCCTTAATTCCATAGTAAACCTGCTCAAACTCCTTAAGAAAAGATCTGAGATAGTTCTTTATGCTCTCCTCGCTATTGATGGCATCATAATAGGTCAATGCTCTGCATACAACCTCGCTTACACCTGAATGAGGCCACCAAAGCTTATCAATTGCTTCTCCCTCCTCAAATGTATCCCAGCAGTAAAAGTGGGTTAAGTTCCACACGACAAAGTACGGAATGTTATTCTTCCATGCCTTGCTTAGCGCAGAATCGAGAGCATAATCCCAAGGAGAGGTCTTTGCATCCCATATCTCTATCAGCAATGCGGGCTTCTTCAGTCTTCTCTCCCATATAATTAGATCGCCTCTTTTTCTCTCTGGGTCCCTAATCTCTATATCAGCACCTTCAAATCTCAGCTTTTCATTCTCTATAATCTCATTTATCCAATCCTTCACCTCGGAGGCGAAGCTTATCTGGGTAAACTCAAAGGATCCGCTCAGCTTTTTAGACATCCTCTATCCCCTTTCGCCGATAATGTGCAAAACGTGATATTCATTTGGAAGCAACCCATTTCAGTATACAGTGGGGACAGCATATAAAGTTAATTATACAAAATCTTCAATTTACTATAAAAGAATATATAAAAAATTCCTTAGGATAATTATATAGGAATCTTTGGAAGATATATCTCCATAACTTAAGATCCTAAGTTCCAGATCTCTTGACTGAATGCCTATAATCTCATCCGCTCATTCGAATAGGTCTCTATAACTCTGGAATTAATAATCATCTATCTTGGGCATGAACTTCATAGCCGATGGACATACAGCTAACCCTCCCATCACCGTACATCTTAGCTCCCATGGCATCATCTTTCCAACGGAATAAACGGCATCAACCGTTTCATCTAGAGGTATGGGATTCTCATATCCTCCCACTATGATATCGGCATTCACAAAAGCTGAGGCGGCAGCTATAGCATTCCTTGTGTGGCACGGTACCTCGCCAAAGCCACCGCACGGATCACAGACCATCCCAACTATGTTTTGGAG
>NZ_RCOS01000008.1 GCF_003947435.1 Candidatus Methanodesulfokora washburnensis | reverse complement strand
TGGATAGAGGCTGCGGATGAGGAAAATGCAAGAACAACACTTGAGAAATTCAGGGAGGCTGTAAGGGAGAATAAAGCCCCGAAAATGCCTGCAAGCTGGAAGTGCAGGAAATGCGAATTCAGGCAGGAGTGCATCTCAAGCTTTGGCTAATTAAAGGGAAATATGGGAGTGCATTGTGAGGAGTTATGGAGGAACTGGAACACCTGTGTGAAAGAATCTGATAACTTGAATACTAAATCAAATTTTTAAAGAGAACTTTCTTTTTGCAACGATGTCCGCGCGCAACTGGACAGATTAGATTGTTTATTAAAGGTACCCTTGCAAGGAAACAGAGCAGTCCCTCGAGATAACCTCTTAACTATCAGCTACAAGAGAATAGTGGGAGCGTGAGGCTATGGATGTGGGAAGGAGGATTCCAGTTGTCCTCTGGGCCTCAGGGCATGAGATCCTTCCAGCAGAGGGAAAGGAGCTCAGGAGGATACTTGGGAACTTCGTGCTCTTGGAGTACAGGAACCCCATAGAAACAGGAAAGGAGCTCCTGGATATAATTAGGGAGGTTAGGCCTGATATCGTGATAGTCAGGGCACCCATCCCCGTTATAGCGAGCCTCCTAGCTGGGCAGGGAGTACGGGTTTGAGCTTTGGGAAGAGGAGATGGAGAGCGTGGGACGCAGTAGCCATCCGAGGTACGACGAGGAATGCGAGATGCTGGTTTCCCTTGAGGACGGGCAACACGAGGTGATGAGGTTCAGGCATTTCAACAGGATAAGGGAGATAAAAGTGGTGAAAGAGCCTTGATGGAGAGATAAAGATCCTAAATGCCAGAGATCTCGGGTACATTTTAAGACAGCTTATTTTTATTAAAAATATCTAACATCCAGTATAATCAGCCTTCCTCATCCTTTTTGTGCCTAGACGGCCTCCAGAGGTCAGAGAAGTCTAGCTTGTCCTTCTCAGGCTCAGTCAAAATATCCAGGTCGTTTACCTCCCTGGTGACCTCTATCCTTCTCTTCCTCATGTATGCCTCCTTTTTTATCCCCCTCTTTCTATCTATCTTCCTTATCATTATTTTAGTGTCCTCCAAAACAGCCCTCTCGGAGCGCCTCGGCCTCCTCTCATGGAATCCCGAGTAGGGGATAGCGGGGACAGTACTGCCCTTATCCCGCATTTCATCGATCTTCGCACCTATGTACGTGAGGCTCAGGAAAAAAGCGAGCAACCCGATGATAATGCCCACATAAATCAAGAGGAAGAGGAAGCCGAATAAGAGCGGAGGAAAGGCTATACAGGGCACTAAGAAGAAGATCAGGGCCGCTACTGCCCACCAGTTTCTCTCCAGCCAGCTATCCTCCTTTTTCTTGGATCTCCCTCCAGCCATCAGTCTCCTTATCTTCCACGTCTTCTTTATAAACCTATATTCAGGCAGGGGAGGTAGTATAGCCTCTTTTCTCAGCTATCTAACGGATTGTAGCGGAAAGATGGCCGAAGTAAGGAAACGAGGCCGAAAACTCACCGTCAAAAAGTAAATAAAACACAATGTGTACATTTGCTTGATCACAATGGATAAGGCCATAGAATGGAGGATATTACAGTTCCTCTTGGAGAGAGGGGCATTCGATAGGGAGCACGCTGTGAGCAGGAGGGAGGTAAAGGAGAGGTTCAAAATAAAGGAGAGCAGTTTATCCCAGAAGATGAGGAAAATGGCATACTACAAGTGGGTTGTTGGACATCCTGAGAGGTACAACAGGTTTTACTGGCTCGGTGAGAGGGCATTCGAGTTTTTGAAAGATTACAAGGACTTCATCAACCATCCATACAGGGACTTCTTGTACTGAAGAAGGGTTTAGCAGCTTTTGTCTCCAATCAGTTTTCATGAAATATCTCCCCTGATACCAAGCAGCGGAGATCCCTTCTAGCCCGAAAGAAGGCTCTCCTTAGTCCATTTTTACCTTGATGGGAAGTATGAAGTGTTTGGGGGATGTTCCCTACAAAGTGTTGCCCTCAGGTAAGTTTCAAGATAGTCATGCTTTAATGAGAGACATGGGTGCATCTCGAGCTTTGGTTGATAAGCCCTGAAGCGAAAATATCTCATTTAAGTCTCATCATAACCCTGTTTATCTAAGCTCCACAGCCGATCTATTGGCAATTTCAATAGGATTTGCTGCTGATTTTTATCTCTCGACCGTTTTCATTCTCTCACTTGTTAGTTGTTCCTTCTATCATGCAGTAGGCCATCAGAATTACTTGACCTGTCTCTTTGCTGCTTCTGAGAATTGGCTTCTAGTCCCCCCATTTTTCTCTCAACTTTTTCTTCGTCAAATTCGTCCATTAACTCTTAGATCCTCATTAATCATGTTGATAACATCGGCTGAAGAAAGAAGTGCTCCGCTTTACAATATAAAAGTTAAATGTAGATCTAATGAAACTTTATTAAGCAAAGACCCAAATAAGATGGTAAAGCGATGAAGGAGTATTACACATTGGTAGTTTTTCACGAAAGAGAAGTGGAAAAGATGCTGAGCAAGCTCAATCTAGCTGAAAAAGTTGAGAAAGGAGAGATAAAATGTGCTATATGCGGGAAAACAATTACCAAGGAGAATCTTGGAGCCATTTTGAGGAAAAATGGGAACATCCTGATAATTTGTGATAGCGTGAAGTGCATCGAAAAAGCTGGGGGGTTGATAAGTGCTTTCTGATATATATCAACTATTAACTTATTTACTATACCAAGAAATCTTTCCTATATTTGGAATTCTGGGAATTTTCGCGTTTATTATATTCCTCTTATTTATCCTTTATCCTGGAAAAGTTGAAAAATGGGGTATACTATTTAGTAAACTACTCGCTTACATATCAAAAAGTCATGAGAGAAGATATATCAAAGAATATAGAGTATAATATAAATAGGCATGTAGAAAAATTTAATAAGGAGTCCGGAGAAATTTTCACCTATAGAATCAAAGTAAAATGGACCGATGCTGACTCCATAGAGAGCGATCTCAGAGATAATGTCCTTGTTATAAAAATGAAGGATCACAGAAATCAATCTAGGAATTTTGCACTAGCTATAAGGGAGTATGTCCCGAAAGCCCTTATTCCCACAGCCCGAAGGTATGTACATCAAGGTCTCATGAAAGCCATCGACTATGTAATTTCTAAAGATATCCTTGCTGTGGATACTAATGCACTTAATTATTTTATTAACATTACAGCAGATGATATAAACCAAATAAAGGATCTAGTGGAGGAGACGGAGGAGATAAATAAAGAGGGACGTTTGACAAGGATTTTGCTATCAGAGTACAAAAAGCTGAGCTCACTTTACCCCACTGACCCAAAGCCTGATGTTCACAGGGAGACTAAGGAATTCGAGTCGAAGGTCTATAGACTTGCCGTAAAAGAACCGGAGGAAAAAGTTGATCCTACATATATCGGCAAATATATAAAGGCTGCTGTTGTCCCCATCGCTAAAATAGAAACCTTTAGGGATTTTGGGTTAGAAGCTCATATGAAGTTCATTAAGGAATCCCTAGAAAAAGGAGTAGATACTTTTTTATGTGGTGGCAGCTGGAGAGTTTAACACTTTCCTCGCAGGACAGGTCTTGGAAGAGGCTGAAAGACGCTATAAACTAAGGAGAATCTACGAAAATAAATACTATGGAACTTATAAGGGGAAAAAGATGAAGATGTTTGTGGGAATACTTACGGCATATGGTGAAAGCGTCCCTCAAACTGTCGATGCACAAGTGTAGACCGACCTTTATCCGATAGCAATCTTCCTATCTAGCAAACATTGAAATGATCGTGTCCTCGTGTGCGGCAAGGCTTTTGCATATATAACATCGGTCTCAGAGGGTATGCTTTGACAGGACTCACTTAGGTCAAGCAAAAGCTTTTATACACTAGGCTGCTATGTTTCTGAGGGGAACAATGTACTGGAAGTTTGTCTGCACAAATAAGACCGAGAGTGAGTGTTTTCAGAGGGCTCTTTTTGGTGATACTAAGAAGCTTTGGGACAGGATTAGGGATGTAAAGAGAGGTGATATTCTCTTCCTATATAATATCAATACAGATGTACTTTTCGGACCTTTCACTGCCGAGAGCGCACGGTGAACTGAACATCGAGCCAGACGCTTGGGGTGGACGTTTTTCTGCTCAAGTGAGGGTTAAGTGGAAGGCAATATCGATGATAAGGGGTGCTTCAACGAAGTTTAGCTTTCTAAAGAATATATGCCCGAGGCACGTCACCAAACTTTCCGAAGAGCAGGGTGGGGAACTTCTGAGGGCATTAGGCCCTGAATGTATCGAGATACCAGCTAAGTTTAAGTACGAAATTCAGAAATTGGACGGGGAAATCCATATATTGGCCCATAGGATAGAGGAGGAGATGAGATTCAGTAGAGACCATCCAGCGAATAGGGAGATAGATCTCGACAGGCTTAAAGGCGAATTCATAGCCAAGATGAAGGATTTCATTTGGGCTGTGAGGAAATTGGACAAGCATACTGGAATCCTAGAACTGCCATCGAGTAAGTAGGGTTAAAGGCATCTTCAATGTGGCTAAAAGAAGAGGTGAAGTTGTTCAAATCACTTAATATATCATTAAGAATAATAATTCCAGATATCTGAGAGGCAGGTATGAAAGAAAAATAGATACATTAAAGTTGTGCGTGTACTAACAACAGAAGATTATTATTCTTCCTCCTCCATCTCCTCAGCTGCTGTAGCCGGTTGCTGTGCATACTCATTTAACCATCTACCATATTCCATAAATTCATTATAATCACTATCACTTATATTCAGGACTTCTTTAATTTCCCTTATCAAATTCTCATAGTTATTTTCTATGATCTTCTTTGCAATTCCATTGAGATCTCTTATATTTTCTTGTCCAAATTCCTTTAGTTCCTCATCAGCTATGCTCCATATTTCAAACAATGATTGTGGAATTGGTAAATGTCCCATTATATATGCATTATGCCTATAGAACCCTCCCCTTGCGGACCATCCCCACAACTTAATTAAATTCCCAGCTAATTCACTGTTAAGGTACATGAGCAACTTAAGAGCCCTTGCACTATTGTTTTCAACAACAAAGTACACAGTTGTCGGAGGAATTAACAGCTTTTCATACTCTTTTCCGCAAATCTTCACACGTGTTTTCACAGGAAGATGAGCAGCCTCTATATGAGTAGCAATCTCTTGCCAAGCTATGCGATACTCTTCAAACTTATCCTTGGAGACCCTGAATATGGCCCATGGAGGCATTGTGTTTCTGTAGTCGTCACGTTTAATCAGTTTCTCGAGATTTCTAGTAAAATGCTCTGTCGCATATGGGGCATCTGGTATTCTAAGCCCAGTGACATGAAAGACAAAAGTTATTTCGCATATATTTCTTTCTTTGATCTTCTTTTCACCAGAAGTAATCTCAACGTTCACATTTAATAGCTTTGCCTTGTCTTTAGAGATCTCCCAGCAGGAATGGAGACTACATGGTGTGGTAGGAGTGACCCTGTATCCTTCTCGTTCTACTCTTTGTAAAATAGATTGAAGCATGGAACTAGCTATCTGAGGACAATTCTTCCCGATTTGAGCAACTTTGATAATATATTTCAGAGTTCCACCGCTTGGCTCTATATGTACATTACTACTGAGCAGACCTAATACGTTCAGGATTTTCCTTTGATCCTGATTCCACAGAGGCTCTAAAGTTTCAACGTCGTGAGGAAATATCATGAATTCCTCCCAGCTGTAGTAATAGGGATCTAAGTTCTCTCCTCTAACAACTGGATGTAACAAGCCGATCTCGACTTGCTTTGATCCGTCTTTAAGCTCAAGTAAAAGAGTGCCATCGCCACCCACAACCTCGCTACACATTACTTTGCCAATATATAGATAATCTGCGGAGGTTTTTACCCCCATTTTGACCTCGTATATATCTCCTAACCTTACACTAGCTTTTGTAATTCTTCTTAAAATACCTGCAATGAGCTCTGGCGCTAAAATCCACGGTGATCTCGGCTTATTTGGGTCTAATGGCAATTTTTTCTGCTCTATCTCAAACTCTTTTTTCTCACCAGCTGTGTTAGAAACCATTATTTTGACTTTATGATCTCCTGTAGGAACCTGTTTCTTAACTGATATTATCATGGGATAATTTACTGCATCTTGGAAGAGTAGCCTAGGATGCAGGCTATAGTCTCTTATTTCGAGAATTGTGTACCCTGTTATTTTATCTCCCTTCATCTTCTCCACGACAAGATCCTCTCTCATCTTTCCTGCATAAGTAGAACGAGCTATCTTAGAGGTTATTACGTATCCAAGCATACCACCTTCTTCTAGGAACTCAAGTCCTCTCTCGAGGAATGCTACAGAATAGTCAAACTGTTCCTTAAATGGAACTTTTGTCTTTTTAAATTCAGGATCATATGATGAACCTCTTTTTAACCACTCGTAATTTTCTCCAAGGAATTTTCTAATATGTCCTGCTTGCCTGCGTATTCTTACCCATGGCGGATTTCCTACAACAAAAGCACATCTTCCAGTTAAGCTTTGAACTATGAAGGTATTCTCGATAAGCCTGATCGTCCTACCATCGCAGCCTCTGTATATCTTATCTAACTTCTTGTAAAGCCTAGCTAAGTCTTTTATAAGAAAATCCTTATATTTAGCCATCTCGGTTTTCTCCACAAAAAATAGTACTTTGTTTACAAAATCTTCAAAATTCTTACCTTCGGAGATACTCCTTTTAAATATATCTATAATCCGTGCTCCTAGAATTGGAATGTTTGGCATCTCTATAACGCTATCTTCTATTATTTGACTGAGAGCTGGAATATCCACTTTTAAGGTGTTATAGAACATCTCATTCTTATTACTTACTCTTGCTAAGCTGTCAGCCCAGTATACTCTAATTTCTTCAGGGCTGTAGGTCATTCCTCTTTTTCCCATCTCATCAGCTATAGTCATTATTATGTTAAGTTTTGCCATTTCTACCGCGAATGGATTTATATCTACCCCGATGATAATGCTTTCTACAAATTTAGCTATATCTGGAGGTACTTTACCACCGAAAGAGTTAAATATTTTCCTAATCACCTGCACTAAGAACGAGCCTGTGCCACAGGCCGGATCAAGTATCAGTCTCCCGTTTCTTCTCCTCTTCCAGTCTTCATAAAGCTCCTGAATCGCGCTACTATTATTAGTTAAGCCTATGGCTTCAAGAACCTCCTTTATCAGATCTTCACTAGTATAGAATTCTCCTAGACTTCTTCTCAGCTCACGTGGTAGTATATTTTGGTAAATCTCTCTGAACATATCGAATGATATATATCCAAGGTTCAAGTTATAGATAATCTCAAGTAGTATATTTATACCATCAATTAATTCTCTCCTTAATTGTTCTTCCATGTCTTGATCTTTAATAGCCTCATAAACCCATTCAAAGACAGATTCATCAAAAATATTTCTCATTCTTTTAATAGAGTTTACATAATTTAAGACATCTTTTTCAGCCTTCCCCAATTTTGAGAGCACTATTGCCCTGATGAGTATGTGCAGATAAGTCTCTAGGGCAAATAAGAAGAGTTCTCTGTCCTCTTTTTTACCAGTAGTGACTCTTACCTCTATACTCTTGGCTAACTTCTCAAGGCTTTTCCAACCTTCCTCAGATATATTAATAGAGAGGGCATGAAGATTCTTCCACAATCCAAATAGACTGCGAACTGACTGAGCTACTGAAGTTCCTCTCCCTTTTGAGTTATACCAGTGCAAGGAATTATAAAGATGCTTTATTACCTGATACGACAGCTTAGACATAGTCTACACCCCGAAGATATCAGTTATATCTTCTGGTTTTACTACTACCATTTTTTCAGAACATAGCCTAAGGAATGTATCTCCAACTACCTGAGCCATTGATCCTCGTTGTTTGCACTTAAGTTCATTATTATCTAGCAACCAATACTCTGCTTCAATACCATTTGTCACTAGCCCATGAATCGCTATGTCTGTTTCGGATCTTAAGCTGTTCATATAATCATGCAATTGCTTTCTTCCCTTATCTAGAGGTTTGTTAGGAGGCTCCACTTCTATAACTATGTTGAATATTCTTACATCCGGTTTACCCTTTCCAATCATCTCATCTAATCGTGGAATGATATAATTTCTGGCTATTGCTAGTATATCTTTGCAGAAAGACTCCTCAAGCTCCGTCTTTAAAGCCTCTACAAACGCTTGACGAAGCTCGGCCTCGTTCTTAAATATACCTTTTTTACAATCCTCTTCAACACGATAAAGACTGGTATAAACCATAATCAACACCCATCTTTAATTCTCAAGAACTTTTTAGTACAGACCCTATTCCCATAGAAAATTCTTAATGAAGGTAATTTAGCAAACATTGAAGAACTTTTATCTATATTTGGGAAAAATCTCTTCAGAAAGTCCTTTAGAATGAGTTCCATCTGGAAATTATATTGATGTACTCTATATAAATTTTTCTTTCAACTTTTACGAAAAGGCCTTCACAGGGAATTCTCCCTAAACTCGGACATAAATTATTTATTTTTTCTCTCCATAAAAATCAGGGTGCTATATTGAGCGAGATCATAGGTGTAATATATCCTGTGCCCTCCAACCTGTTGCAGAGGATATTTACAGGCAAAGATGTGTTCATAAAGCATCCAACATGCTTCAAACAACTTAAGCCGGGGCAAAAGGTCCTTTTCTACTCATCTCACGAGGTAAGGGGCATTGTGGGAGAGGCCACAATAAAAAGGATCGAGATGATGAAGCTCGACGATATATACAGGAAATATGGAGAGAGGGTTTTCATAACAAGGGAGGAAGCTAGGAGCTACTCAAGGCCCTTAAAGGACAGGAAAAAGGGAGGCTCAGGCAGGGATGTGACATTTCTGGTTTTGGAGCTTGATAACATAAGGAAGTATGAGAAGGCAGTGAAGCCTAAGAGGTTCATAACAGTGGGAGGGAAGTACCTGACAAAGCAGGAGTATGAGAGCATAATAAGGTCTCAGTAATTTGCCGAAAAGCTTCTCTTAAAACCGGTATCACTTGTCAATTATGAATCCGAATAAAAACCCAGCTTGATCACCTAGTTTTCCGTCACCATCTCCCATGAAGGTATGACAGAAGCTTGTAGATGGGATATGGTAGGAAAATAGCAAACGCTGTGACGATAGCATTAAACAGTCCAATCTTAGGTTCGAGAAATTCCAATGCCTGAAATACTCCGAACATTCCAAATAAAACTGTCAATATAACCTGCGTTCTGGAGAGATTCTCCTCATAGAAAGTTCTAGCCATGTCATCTAGCTCCTGTAACCCAGATTTAAGTGCATCAACTTTATCTAAAAGCCTTAATTCTTTTTTCCCGTATTCCATGATACTTCTATCTGGATCCATTGAAAAAAGTGAGATACTATTGTACTCCTCCAGCCCATACATCAAATCCTTCCTTATCTCCGCTATCTCGCTGGGTCTCACAGTTTCCTCTCTTCTTCTCCTCTCCCTTAGCTCCTCAAATTTATTTCTGTAGACTGAGGTATACACATCCAGAATCATGTCCGACAGCAACAAAAATTCCACTGAGTGCACAAGAATGAACTCTGCTGATCGATATGCAATCTCTTTATTCTTCTTCTCAGATTTTAGCCTTTTATCTAATAAAGTAGAGCCCATGAAAAGGGATGTACCAATAGTTACAAACATGGCATAATCTACATCAGAGGATAGGTTTTCTCCTAGATCCTTCTCGGCAGAGTCCATCCGATAATATCTCCAGTTTTCATACCGTGTAAGAATTCCGACTATCTCCCTTAAATGCCTCTCAACGGCATCTTCAGCAGTCACACATCCATCCTGACACTTGTGCCCTCTGATGCACACAACTGTGTAAATAATACTGTATGGGAGCCTAAGCTTTTTCTTGAGCCTATCATCAGAGATATTTCCCTCTTTTCACGCATTGTAAGCTGCATCAAAGCCTTTATATTCGCTACTGAATGCAATAGCGGCCTGTAGAGGCGAAATCACGTTCATATCAATGAATTCACGGAGCGTTCCCTCTTCGGTTTTCCCGAACGGAAGCTTAATCATGCACTTTGCATTATCTAGCTTTCTCTCGATCTCTATCACATCGTCCGTCGAAAAACCGCCATCCAAGTGGATCCACGCTGTTAAAACACCAACTCCAGCATTGTGTAGGAGGAGGTACAGTTCGCATTTCAGCTCTCCAAGATATCTGAGCTCCTTGTCCTTGATGCTCACATGCAGGTCGGTTAATTTCAGCCTTACATATCGGTTCGATTTTAAGTATACAGGATTACATGATAAAATATCTTTCGAAATTATTCCTTTAAACATCATATGTTCTCTATTAATTTCCTCTTCAAGTTTCTTATTCTTCATTAACTCCTCTGCGCTAATCTTCTCCGCATTCTTGATCCCAAGCTCCTTCGCCTTGCGATAGATAAATTCAGATGTAGGCTCATAACCATCAGAAGGAGGAATCCAGATCCCCTCAACCAGTTTCCTCTTAGAAAACCACTCTCCGAGATCCTTTGCCTTAACAGGAGCTCCTAAGTCGAAAGGGATTACATAGACAATATCCAGATCCTCAAACCTTACTTTCTCTGTGCTTTTAACCGGTTTCCTTGTCTTTGCATTCATATTCTATCGAGAGTCGAAAACAATATAAATTTTGATGAAGATAAATTGAACTATGTTAAAAAGAGACTTATATATGCTACTAGGGAACTCGATTATTTCTAATAAAAGGAAGAAATAAAGAGCATCAGAACAACAATGTTAAATCTTAAATAATGATGAGATGCTCTAGTATATTAGGTAGGGAAAGAATGAACAAAATTCTAGGAAAAGGAGGTGATGATAGGCGAATAGATTTTATCTTGAACCCGGCCTTTACCTGAATATGTTCGAGGTGAATGTTCCATCTAATGCCGAGGTAAATGCCTTTATAGCCTCAGCCGAAACTTATCCAACTCTGCGCGCTCTACGAGCATTTAT
>NZ_RCOS01000007.1 GCF_003947435.1 Candidatus Methanodesulfokora washburnensis | reverse complement strand
TCAGCAGTTTTGTCGGAGCTTTCTTGCACACATAAGCTCCTATAGGTGCTGCTATAACTCCTCCTATCAGAAGTCCTATCACGATCTCAGGATATTTTACTCCCATTAAAGTGTAGAATACCAGAGCTTCACTTACTGTTACGAAGAACTTAGTTGCATTCACAGATCCAACTGCTTTTTTCGGATCTTCATTATTAGCTATCAGAGTTGAAGCAACAATAGATCTCCATCCTCCCCCTCCAATAGCATCGAGAAAACCACCAATACCGCCAAGAACCTTTCTGTTTATCTCCTTCAGGATCACTGTCCTTCCAAATGCTCTCAGGATTACAAGAATCCCCATTACCACAAGGTAGAAGGAAATAGCTTTGGATATCGTGCTGACGGGAGCACTCACCAAGAAATATGCACCAAATCCGCCCATCACAACTCCTGGGATCACTAAGTTCAGAAAGAGCTTTTTATCAACATTTCCAAGCTTCAGATGGCTTGTCCCGGTGACAAGAGAGATGAAGACTTCGGCTGTGTGAACTGTTGAGCTAACAATTGCGGGAGCTAGGCCGAGAGAGAGGAGGAAAGAGCTGGCTGTCACTCCGTATGCCACACCTAAAGTGCTGACGATCATCCCAGCAATGAAACCAATAAATAATGATGTGAATAACAGATCCATATCATCGCCACTTCCTCTGAAAAGCATAACTATAAAAGTTTATCTAATCTCCTTAAGCATTTTTATCAGCATTTCGGCCTTGTTCAGTATCCTTGGGCTCATCTGAGCAAATAGCAGATCGATTAGATTTCCAAGCTCCTCCAGAATGTAGGGAACAGCTCTAGGATCTCTTCCTTCTCCTGTGCTCATCATCTCCTCAGCAATTTTTCTTTCCTCAGCTTCGTCCTTTGGGTCTTTCAGAGGGAGAAGCCTTATTGATATCCCGGCTATCCTCCTTATCTCCACAAACTCAAATACCTTGTATATTTTCCCATAATCCACGTAAGTCCTCCTGTCTGGGTCTTGGGATACGAGAAGCTCGGCTTCTGTCAAGCTTTTCGTCTCCTTCACAGGCTTCATCACGCTGTACAGCACTGTGATGTTCTTCTGCTTTCCAAGAGTATATAAATGGTAGATGAACCAGAGGGGAAGGACTGCTAGGATATACTGTATCTTTTCTTTTTCAGCATATTCTATCAGATGCTCTGCTTTCGACAGGCTTCCCCTGTAAACCTCGAATGACACTGGTTCCCTGAATATCTTTTCCAACGCATCTATCTCAGCTTTGAGCGGAGGGTGCCTGCTCGCAAAAAGCACCCTCATGGTCTCATCCTCTTGACAAAGGCGATGAAGTTCTCAAGACTGCTCCTGTCCTCCGATTTAAAGATCCCCATCATCACTTCTCTTCCATTTTTGAAGACAGAGATCCTCAAAAAATCAGGATCTCTCTTCAGGATTATGTCATATCCCATCTGGAAAAGAGTATCCAGCCCATCCAATCCCATCACCATGCTACCTATCAGAAAGTAGAATTTAATCATGGCTCCCCTATATTCATGAAATAGGAAAAGGAACTACCTGAGAGATTATCTGAAGCCTAGGCAATTGCTTTACATCTGATGTGGATCATCAGTCCACATTATTTATAAACTCATATGGTTTATGAATCCACAAAAGAGGCATCCCCAGAAGAGGAAAACGCCACCTTTCTCCCCCGCAAGACCCCTCCCACCTGCCTCCTCCAGAGCCAATGCGAGTGGGGAAGGCAGCGATGCTCATGCTAGTGGCCCTCCTCTGGGGTGCCTAATCAAAAATAGAGGTAAGAAAGGTATAAACTTAATTGCTTCTCAACCCTGAACTATATCATCGAGCTTCTTCATTATGATCGATCTTTCCTTCCTCATCGCCACGAATACCTTAGAACCTGTGATCTTCTCCAGTTCTTTCAGCTTCTTTCTATCATCCGGAGGTAGATAGCAGTTAGTCTTGCACTCTATCAGATATGCCTTTCCATCGGATATTGCTATCAGGTCTGTTGGCTTTGAGCCTGCAAGCCTGAACACAGCGACATTCTTCTTCCCATCTATCCCCTCCTTTTCAATATACCTCATAACTCTGTATTCGAACTTTCTTCCCCTCTTGTACCTGTATTTATGGCTCATAGAGGCCACCCTATCGCTTTCCAGCAAAATTTAAATATAAAGATTAGATTTTCTGATAGCCCCGTAGTGTAGCTGGGCAAGCACACCGGCCTCTGGAGCCGGGGACGCCGGTTCGAATCCGGCCGGGGCTATTAATCTTGTTGCTTATGATATCTCTCAGAACTCGGTAGTTTTCCTCCCAGAAAGATACATGGGATATAATCCATACGAGAGCCCCAACGGGGATCTTCATATCCTCCTCCGCAACCCCGAGCACGGACGATTTGGGGAAGCACTATCCCTCTACCCTCCCCTTTCTGTTCTCCAGCCTGTTTAAGGCAAGTGCTAAAAATGAAATGAACAAAGCGACCATCAGGATGCAGAAGGCTATCTCGTTCCTTTTATTTAGTGATAAGAGAAGGCCCAGCACACCAATAGGAAGAGCAAGAAGGGACAATATTAGAGGAAGATAAAATTTCATTTATACCACCCTGTGAATACCTTCTTCAGATACTCAGGAACGCTAACGTATTTTGTGGCATCAATACCCCTGAAGACATTCTGGGATCTGGGGATTCCCATCGGCCTCTTTGGAAGATATTTGATGAGCGGATTAACGGCTCTTGGCTCAAACTCCTCGCATGGTTCACTGTTTGAGCTCCTGAACCTCTTTTTCCTTGAGCACCACCCGTCTTCCCCTATATTTGGGATCTTCTCCACAAGGAGGAGAAAGTGTATGCAATACCTGCATGGAACCTTTTTGTCCACCATCATGTCACCTCCGACGGCTCCTTCTTCTTTACCGTTTTTTCTCTCAGCTCATTTGGAACCTTCACTGTTCTAACCATTGTTGTACCGCTGACTGCATAAACAGGAGTTCCATCGGGGTTTCTCTTTTTGGTCCTTATTACTGATGTCAGGACGAATTTCACCTGTATCACCGTGCCGTCCGAGAGCTTATAGGTATTCCATCCCCTGTCCTCCTCCTCGACAACACCGACGATCTCGCCTTCCTGAAGATCCTCCTCCGATATCATGGCATCACCCCACGAGCATCAAAATAAATAAAAAACAACTAAATAAAAGTGTTGCCACAACAATCTTGTTCCCTCTTTTTATACATTCCTCGCTCCATCCCAGTGAATGTTTGTAATTCTCCCTCAGAGCCCACAACCCCAAAATCAGAAGGAATAAGCCCATAATTCCGAATGCTATGTTCATGATCCACCTCCCTCAACAGCATACTTCCCGAAATCCTGCTTCCACTCGTATAAACTTCTCTCCCTCCATATCCTGAATGCCTCCCTCTCATGCTCCTCGAAATCAGCTCTAGTGCAGTTGTTCACCCTGCAGAAGTGCTCTATCAGATCCTCCCTTGTTAGTCCTTCCCTAGCAAGTTGCATACTTCCCTCATCGGTGTAGCACCAGAACCCGATATGCTTGATCTTATGGCATAAGCTGCACAGATGGTGGATAGCGACAAGCCTCTGCACATGGTTTATATCATCGTACTCCCAGAACTCATGAGCTTCAAGCCTAACCCCTTCCTTCCCGCAGATCCAGCACCTCCTCCCCTCCTTTCTGAAGAGCTCTTCCTTCAGCTTTCTCCATTTTTCAAGCTGGCCGTTATCCTTATAGTAGTGGTAGAGGGAGGAGTACCAGACAGTGGCTGGAACAAGTTCTATCATGAGCTTGAACTTCCTCAAATTCCCATCCTCCTAAGCATTCTTTTCCTCCTTTCCTTGATATCCCTGATGAAATCCATCCCTCCCTCTTCACAATCCTTCCACGTCTCCATCACCCTCCTCAGGGAGTAAGGATCGCCAAATAATCTTTTAATATCATCTGTCGTCATTTATCTCAAGCCTCCTCTGGAACTCGTTCTTCTTACGCATCTACATCACCTACCTCGATGAACACCCCTTTGTTTATATTTGCTAAGTAGATTAGATCAGGATCTACCTCATTCGGCATGAGGCTCAGAACCTTTCTCCCTCTCTCAGTTAATCTGAAAATAGGATCGAGCAAACCCCTGTACCTCATCTTATCTAGTAATCTATTTACCGCATCCTTATTCCTTATTATGCCTGCATCCCTGAAAACCTTCATTATCCTCTCTCTAGCATCCTCTTTAGTTCCTCCCTCAAAATCCGCCAGTGCCTTTAGTGCAAAATATGTTGATATGGCATATCTGTTGCTGAGCCTCTTATTTGTGCTGATCATTCGGATCATCCCCTGATCCCGTACCCTTCCTCCTTCTTTTCCCTTGTTAATTTGTAGAATAGAACTAATGCAATCCCGAATGAAGATACGAGAACTCCGGTTATCGCTGTAAATGTTGTAGTTGCATCAGTATAAAGAAGAAGAGATGCCCCGAGAGCCATGCCCAACCCTAAGGATACTAGCACCAAAAACACCATCCATAAATTGAGAACATCCATCTATCATCCCCCGTAATATATGTAATGCTGTACTGTGCTGAATTCCTTCACAAACACTTCTATGTGGTGAGACGCATGGATATTGGCATCGGTCTGTGCCTTTACCGAAATGACATCCCCTTTCTTCCATAGTCCATGATCCACAGATAAAATGGAGCATTTAGTCCCATCGACGATCACAATAAAGTCGTCCTTTGTCACGGCTACATCTCCTTTCATGTTCTGCAAATAAACGGTTATAGATCCTTGTTTCATCCCTACTGATATTATCCTGAACTCCTGTGAGGGAGTCTTTGGAAGGTTGCCTATGGAGCCAAACAGATAGTTCGATAGCGGGCTGAAGATCAACAGTGCCAGAGTCACAGCTATAACCATTATTATAATCTCGGTCAAAACTCTGGAAATTCCCGATCTGGATACTCCCAACTTCATCCAACCACCTCCTTCAATCTTGAGAGGTAGAGATCCATTTCCGCCAGCAACTCCCTGCCCTCATCCGTGATCTTTATCATCCCGTGTTCTCTTTTTATCCACTTATTTTTCTCCATTCCATAAAGTGATGAGGGGATGCTTATGTTTATTGCTGGAATAGCTCTGGGATCTCTTACCACTTCTGAGATCTTCGTCAGCAGTTCTGAGTAGCTCATGCCCTCTTGCTTAGACAGTATTTTCAAAACAGTATATCTGAGCAGGGAGTTGCCTAGCGGGTACCTCTTACCTCCCATATGCAAACTGCCATCTATTATTAATAAAGTTTTTTCTATATCGAGATTCGACTTCAAAAAAGATTGTTGGAGAGGGTTCGGATAGGTTAAGCAATTGCTTGACTTAAACTACCTCGGCTTCTTGGAAACCAGCGAAATATTTGTGATGTATAAAGTCTGGATATCTCCTGAGGAAGCTCAGAGCCCTCGATCCCAAGCAGTAGAATCTATTTCTACTATATTTCTTGGGATATCCTACAACCCAGTTGAAGAACTCCATCCTGCTTAGAGTCTTGTTCAAAGTATTCCTGCTTATCCCAAGTGCTCTCAGGAGTTCTTCTTTGGTCACGAACTCATCCTCGCTTCTCCCAAATGCGTTCTTCTGCCTCATATATTCCAAGATCAGCCACCTCCAAGTGCCCCTCATGCACCATCCCCTATCTAGAATCTCAAAAAAAGGCACTCTGTGTCTTTTTAAAATTTTCTTTTCAATAGACACAGAGTGCCTTTTTTTGAGATTCT
>NZ_RCOS01000006.1 GCF_003947435.1 Candidatus Methanodesulfokora washburnensis | reverse complement strand
TCTCTCTTCATAGTTGCAGGTTACATCATCAAAGGAGAATTCCTCCCCCTTCCTTCCAGTTCCATACCAGCGAATAAAGTCTAAAACTAGATCTCCCAGCTTATACCGTGAATCCCTTATCCTCTGGCTGATATCCTCGAGAAGGAAGCCTCTGTGAATGTACTCTCTTAAAGTGCTGAAGTCGTATTTAGCAAAATCATGGTACGGAAGAAGTGGTTTCGCCATTTTACACAATTCAGAGAGTTTTTTAATAGCCTCCTGTTCTCTCCCCCTGAAGATCAGAAGCAGCTCCTCCAGCGTGATTTCCTCTTTAAGAATATTCACAGTAACTTTTTGGGAAAATTTAGGTAGATTATTATAAAATTCAGCGAGATCTGTGAGATCCAGCACCTTCCCATCTTCAAATACAAAGATAAGAGCTGAAGGAGAAATGAAAATTCTTCTCTCTTTAGTCTTACAATCTACCATGCGGCCCAGATAACGTTTAATCACCCTCTCTGTGAATTTTTCAACCTTTTCTAAACCCAGCTCCCTTGCAATAGCCGTGACCTCTACAGGTTCCCCTCTCTCATAGAATAGCAGGACAATTTTCCTGAGAAGATCCTCAGGATTGAATTTTCTCGTCTTTCTATCATATTTAGGGGTATACCTGATTGTTTCTGAAGGATATCGTGCAATATATTTTATCAGTTTTATAGACATAATGCCACTCCCAGAAAAGATTATTAATATCCCCATTTAATCTTTTAGCGGTGATGGTATGAGGAGTAAACGTATTTCTGAAAAAGTATCAGTTCTCTTCCTAGCCATCATCCTAATGTTCTTTGGTTTTTCAGCCTATGTTCAGCGCACATGCGGGCAGACACAACAATATGACCTGCCATTTACTATACGTATTTATAGAACTGGAAGCGGTACGCTGGAAATTGTACCTTTTGAAACTTATGTCAAGAGAGTTCTGCCTAATGAATGGATTATCTCCCAAAGCCCACTGGAGGCTTTAAAAGCTGGAGCAGTGGCAATAAAAATGTATGGATGGTATTACATTATTAATCCAAAAAGATACGATGCCCGTGCACATTTATATGATGATAGTAGAGATCAAGTATACAGTTATTATTATGATAGCCTTCCAAGTGTATATAAGAGTATGGTAGATGAAGCTACTGAGTCCACTTGGCTCATAGGAATAATGCGTAATGGAGAGATATTCCCACCTGAGTATTGGAGTGGAATAGGTTACGTAAGTTGGAGTGTGCTAAATATAAGGGATAATCCCGGTAAAAGTAGCAAGGTAATAGGAGAAGCCTATCAGGGCGATAAATTATATGTATTGAGTAATGGTCTAACATATATAGATGGTTATCACTGGTTCTTTATAAAACATTTGGAAAGTGGTAAAACAGGGTGGGTAGCTGGTGAAGGCGTAGTTGATGAAAATGGTCGCTCCATAGTAAATTATGCAGATAGAATGACCCAATATGGAACCGTTTATTGGGCTGAACAAGGAAAGGACTACAAATGGATTCTTCAATACTTTTATCCAAATATTCAATTTTTCGATGCTAGCTCTCCTTCTCCAAAGTTTAAAGTAGGTGATCGCGTTCAAACAACTGGTGAACTTAATGTAAGAAGTGAAGCATTTATTAATCCTGTAAATACTCAGGATAATATTATCTGGACAGCTCCATCTGGTAGTATGGGAACGATAAAAGCAGCTAATGACCCAGAGCCTCAAAGCAGCAATGGGTATACGTGGTGGTATATCGAGTATGATTCTGGATATACTGGTTGGTCATCTCAGCATAGACTTGCTCCAGCAGAAACTACTATTTCAGCTCAGATTGTTAGTTATTACCCTAGTAGCCAAATAACAGTGGAAAAGGGCAAGTCCTTCACAATTCAAGTTCAGTTTAAGAATACTGGAACTAGTGGAGCTTATTTCTACGCTGGGGCGAGCATTTGGGATTCGAACTGGAATTTGATATTCGATGATTGGAGCGAAAAAATATACCTTGGTGCAGGAGAGGAAAGAAGTGTAAGTTGGACTCATACTATAAACGCAGTGGGAGAATATTACCTTCAGTTCGGGGTTTGGGATGAAACAAAAAGTAAATTGCTTGATAAGAAACCTTCTCCCGCAGAAAAACTGATAAAGGTGGTAGAATCCACAACTTGCCCATATTCATGCTGGGACAGAAGTCCCTTATCAGGTGATGAACTAGCAGCTTTAGTAAGAAATCACTTTCCTTTAGGTGCAGTTACACAGACCGGTGAAAGCATAAGAGTCACAGCTTATGCTGTAGCCAAAGCAGAGAGTGGCGGAAACCCATCTGCATGCGGAGACAATGACAAATCCATCGGGCTCTGGCAAATTAACATAGATTACCATCCCGAATATGACAGGTGTCGTCTGTTTGAAGAGGATTACAATGCAAATGCTGCGAATGAAATTTCTCAGAATGGCAAAGACTGGAATCCTTGGTGTACTTGGGAGAAAACTGCTTGTGGTGGGAACGGTAACGAAGAGTATAAACAATATCTTACTGAGGCAAGAAAGCACTTCTATCCGAAGGTTACATCTCTTAGTGTCTCAAAAACTTCAATTAATTTAGGGGAAGCAGTTAGAGTCTACTACTCCGTCTCAGATGATGTTGGCCTAGCTAGAGTCGAGTTGTGGAGAGCAACCGATAAAAATGGTGCCCCTGATAACTGGGCAGAGGTAAGCAGAAGTACTGTTTCCGGTACTACCTATTCTGGCTATTTTGATGACTACCCTGAGTCTCCTGGTGTTTACTGGTATGGAATTCATGTAATTGATAATTCAGGAGCACCTGAAGCATGGAATGATGAAAGAAATTCAAGGACTGGAAATTGGCCAGGGATTTATGGACCAATAAAAGTAAATGTAGCTGCACCTTTTGATGACAAAGATGGAAAGAAGGATCTAAGGGTCTTCAGACCTTCAAACGGCTACTGGTACGCACTACTCTCCAGTACTAATTACGACAGGACGAAGGCATTCTCAATACAGTGGGGTGTAAATGGAGATGTTCCCCTTGTAGGAGATCTTGACGGGGATGGAAAGGCAGATTTAATGGTCTGGAGGCCCTCAAACGGTTACTGGTATGCTCTTCTCTCAAGCACTAATTACGATAGGACAAAGCCCCTCACAAGGCAATGGGGTACAAATGGGGACAAGCCCCTCATCGGAGACATAGATGGAGATGGAAAGGCAGACATCATAGTTTGGAGACCTTCTAATGGTTATTGGTACGCACTCCTTTCCAGCACTAATTATGACAGGACGAAGCCCCTCACAAGGCAATGGGGAATAAGTGGAGATATCCCTCTTATAGGGGATCTTGACAAGGATGGAAGGGCGGACATTATGGTCTTCAGACCCTCAAATGGTTATTGGTACGCACTCCTTTCCAGCACTAATTACGATAAGGCAAAGTCATTCTCAAAACAGTGGGGAATAAGTGGAGATATCCCTCTTGTAGGGGATATAGATGGAGATGGAAAAGCAGATTTGATAGTATTCAGACCTTCAAACGGCTACTGGTACGCACTTCTCTCCAGCGCTGGCTACGATAGGACAAAACCTCTTACAAGGCAGTGGGGTGCTAGCGGAGACAGACCTCTCATTGGAGACATAGATGGTGATGGAAAGATGGACATTATAGCTTGGAGGCCCTCAAACGGCTACTGGTACGCATTGCTATCAGGCAAAAACTATGACAGAACCCAAGCGTTCTCAAAGCAGTGGGGTACAAATGGAGATGTTCCTATCTAATCTCTTTTTTATTTTTATTCATTAACTTTTTTCATAAATCTAATCCTAACCAGAACTCGAAGCAGCGTAAACTGATTATTGGTGAAATTTTTCAGCTCAAAAGCCTTAAAATTCTCCAAGTTCTTAAGGAAGCAAGACGAAACACCTTGTACCCTCTAATGACAAAATGCTTATTAAAGACCTAGAAGTAGTGGAGTACGAATGGAACAAAGCAGCTGCTATATCCAGAAAACCAGTTTTTAACTTATTGACAGCTCTGCTGAAGGGAAACAAGCTCAGGGCCCTATTAACAGGGCTATATACCTCTTTTCTCCGCTTGACATCTCAGGAAGTCTACCATCTAGGTTTATCAGGTAGAAATACCCGAAAGTTCAGTACTTTATCTCTTCTCCCATCATAGTCAGAGCCAGAGGGAGGCTCCATTTTTCCTAATCTAAGAGAAAACTTTTTATCCTTCTGATGTATACCCTTATGCCAGAAGTAGCAGTGCAGTAACCTCAATGGTGGTTAAATGACCCCTCTTAAGGCCGGGTGTCCTGCCTCCTCCGAGCTTCTAAGAAGCTCCTCGAGGAGCCAGGGCATTCTGGGTGGAGGGGTGAATGACGGGGCCATTTGGCCCCTCTCTGCTTCTTTATTTCTCTGCACGCTGAGCAAGGAACGCTGGGATGAGGGGCCTTTTCTGTCATGCCAGGGGGCGCTTGAGGGGGGTGAGATGCTGTTTAGGAAAGCACTTTGTGATTGCGCTCAGCCCTGGTTTGGCAGAAAGGGTCTCGATGAGTCCGAAGCGCCTGCAAAAACATACTTTCTAGTTTTAAAATGAGAGCTGTTGTCACTGGTGGGGCTGGCTTCATGGGAAGCCACCTTGTCGACAGGCTAATGTCGGAGGGGAATGAAGTAGTGGTAGTGGACAACCTGAGCTCCGGAAGCATGGACAACATAAAATGGACTGGCAGCAAAGGATTCAGGTTTTTGAAAAGGGATCTAAAGGATTTAGAGTGGGCAAAGGACATAAAGGCAGATGTTGTATTTCACTATGCTGCAAACCCCGAGGTGAGGGTGAGCACGGTAAACCCAAGGGTACACTTTGACGAGAATCTGTTGACAACATTCAACGTTCTGGAGGCATGCAGAAATCTGGATATTCCCTTCATTGTTTTTGCCTCGACAAGCACTGTTTATGGGGATGCAAGGGTTCCAACTCCCGAGGATCATAAACTCAATCCCATTTCTGTGTATGGGGCCGTTAAACTGGCCTGCGAGACCATAATAGGGACATATTCAAGGCTCTATGGGATAAAAGCTTTGATACTGAGGTATGCAAACATCGTAGGGCCGAGGATGAGGCATGGGGTTATAGTTGATTTCATAAGAAAGCTGAGGGAAAATAAAAGAAAGCTGGAGATACTGG
>NZ_RCOS01000005.1 GCF_003947435.1 Candidatus Methanodesulfokora washburnensis | reverse complement strand
TTTATCTCCGGAAATATCGGCAGATACTTCACAGCAAGCGTGAAAGCTAGGGCCTCAAGGGCTACAAGCATGCCCGTTACTGAGATCTCAGCCCATGTCGGGAAGTATATTGCACCTGAAGGCGGATAGAGCCATGCTGTCAGAAGAACATCAAACCTGTTCATTATGACTCCGAATACAACCAATATTGATGCCAACAGCAGAATCTTTCCTGATTTAACGAATTTCTCTGGCAACAGCAGGAGCAATGGAGCTATGAATCCAATTAGGATCTCCACCAAGAAGAACAAGGACCTTGCATCGCCTATGTAGGACAATGCCCCTCTAGCAGCAAGATCCACAAATCTTATTGCCACGTACACAAGCAGTATGTACCTCATAGCTCTTCCCAATGAGGAGAGGAGATCGAGCTCCAGCCCTCTGTTCAGTACTCTAGAGGATATGTTGGACTCTATTATTATCATCGCGGGGGCTGCAGCAAGTGCTGATATGTAGAATAGTATCGGAAGTATGGGGGAATACCACAGAGGGTGCACTTTATCTGGGGCTATCAGGAAGAGGCCTCCCAAGGAGGATTGGTGCAATGTTGGAACTATTATCCCAACCATAACTAGAGGCACCATCACTTTCTCGCTCTCCATAGCGGAGTAGAACCATTTCCACCTGAGCTTCTCGGCCACTATAGGTGAGAACTCTATTAATTGTATTATTATGTACAGGGATATACACCAGTACACCTCGAAGAGCACGGAGTGAGGCTGGAAGAACAACGGGAACATCGGATGCCAGAACCTAGCTGGCTGGTTTATATCTATAATAAGCCCTAGAGCTGTAGTTAAGTATGCCAGCAGGCATGTGAGGAGAGTTGGTCTCAGGAGGGGCTCAAACTTCTTCTTATTTATTATGTAGACTCCAAATGCTAGGGAGAAGGATCCTGCTGCAAGAGCTATCCCTGTCAGCACATCATATGCTATCCAAAGCCCCCAAGGGTAGTAATCGTTCAGAGCAGTGACTTTAAACCCAACCGTCAGCCTTAGAAATGCACCATAAGCCCCGAATGCTATCACCAGAATCAGAGCTGATGTCCATATGAGGAAGGACTTTGATGCAGTCATCTTTTCACCTCCTGCCTCCTCCTGCTATACAGATATAGACCAAGGAGCCCCACAAATAGGGAAGGTATGACTATCGGCATATTTCCTAGGTATGCCTGAGTTAGCTCCGGATAGCTGAACTTCATCACCTTTCTGAAATCAAGCTCATCAAAGGGAACATCTGATATGTAGAGCACACAAGTTCCTCCTGCCTCCTCCTCACCATATATGTAATTAACGTAGCCTCCTTTAGATATTCTCCTTTTTGCCTCCTCTATCAGCTCTTTTCTCTTGCCAAATGTGAGAGCACCAACTTTGCAGGCCTCAACACATGCAGGCTTTTTCCCCTCTATGACTCTATCGTAGCACATATTGCACTTTTGTATAAATGGAAATGGTTTGTCATACTGCCACTTCGGCACCCCCCAAGGACATGCGTAAACGCAATACCTGCAGCCAACGCACCTATCAGCTCTGTATATAACTGGACCTTCCGGCGTCTTGTAGAGGGCTCCAACAAAGCAAACCGAGGCACAAGCTGGATCTATGCAGTGCATGCATTGCTCCTTGATGAACCTTACTATTTCCTTCCCGTCCTTGACAAGTTTTTTCGATCTTATCCTCGTCCAAGTGTAGGCAGAGAGAGTGGAGTAGTTGTCCCAGTAGGATCTCTCATTTCTTTCATATGGAAGATCAGAACTAACAGGCAGGTTATTTTTTATCTTACAGGCAGCTTGGCAATCTCCACATCCTATACATCTAGAGACATCCACCAGAAAGCCGTACATTTCATCCGGATCATTCTTATTACTGCTGCTGTAGCTTCCAAATGTGTTGATAAGAGGAAGAGATACTAGAAATGAGCCAGTGCTTTTTAGAAACTCTCTCCTGCTTAATTTCCACTCCATTTCCAGTCACCCCTAGAACAGGGGCCTGTAGATCTCCCTAGATCCTAGCCTGACATGCACTGCACAAGCTATGCAAGGATCGAAGCTTCTTATTGCCCTCACATAATCAAGGCCCTGCCATTCACTTGGACCAACCTCCTCCGTTACCTTCGAATTAAGCAAGCTCATCTCGAATGGAGCCCTTCCGTATTCATTTTTTGGAGATGCATTTCCTGTAGTTGGAGCATGTATCTGATAGTTCACTATTTTTCCTCCCTCCTGCACAACCCAATGCCTCACAGTTCCTCTAGGTGCCTCTGTGAACCCAACTCCAAAAGTTCTCCTGCTTGGAGCCTTCCATGGCCTAGATGTAGCTACCTTACCGCTTCTTATGAGCTCAGCTGCTTTAACTATGCTCTGCCAACCGTGAGATGCGTGAATTACCATGCTGAATGCCCTCGCTAAGAGCCTCTGCATTGTAGTTGAGTAGGCAGGAGCTCTCCACGCAAGGGTCATAGGATATGACACACTCTCCGGAAGATCTGTGGCACCACCGCTCTTTGGAAGATCCACTCTTAGTATGCCATTTCCTGGACCTAAATCGCTTGGCTGATATGCCGTTACAGTAAGTCTTGCTAAAGGCCCTACTTCAAACGGTGTTATGGTTCCATCCTTCCAGACAAGCCTCACATCTGCAACCCATGAGTACTTCTTGGAGAAGTCCCTAGGCTGCGGGCTCGGTATTGTCGTCTTGTTCCAAGGATGGTGCACTGGATTTACCTTTCCCCAGAGCAGAGGGGTTCCCTCCGGGTCTTTATCTGTGAATAGCGTGCTCCACTCCTCGTAGAACGAGGTCTTCACATCCTCGGATATGCTGACATTTATCTCCTTATAGCTTGTTGATACCAACTCCCCGTTTATCATTATACCGGGTTTTATCCCTCTCTTCAGGGCGACCTCATCCATCCCCTTGTAGAACTCCTCTGGCTCAGAGCTAAGGCTGGAATAGGCCTCTGGATCATCAAATAGACCACCGCTTACATAGTTAGGCTTATCATAGGTCTTGCCCTGATCCCTATAGCCTACAACCTCCTCGTAGAACCAGACCAGATCCTCCCATATGGCATAGACATATTTAACCCAAGCAGTCAGGAGATTCAGCCTGAAGGTATAGCCTACTATCAGAGAATCAGGATTTGTCAGATCCGTGGCTATACCGCCGGGTATTATCGTGGATGGATGCGGATGCTTTCCGTATATCATTATGCCAGCTTCTTTTGCAAACCTCTGATATCTGACGGTCAGATTCCATATCTTTCCAGCAACAGGCACAAATCCATCCATTATATCTGAGATTCTTGTAAATCCATGTATATCTCTTCTCGGGCTGAGAGTCTCCTGAGCCTCTTGATAGACCATTGGCGTTAGCTTCTTCACATATAGGCTGCTGTAGTCGGGAGCTCCAAGTATGTTGAGTATTATGGAGTGATCATATAGGTGATCTGTCATCAGGAAGCCCATGTTCCTCAGAAGAACGCCTAAGGGCTGAGGAACTGCTCCATAAGCCATGTCAACAGCATGCATAGATGCGTTGGAATGGCTCGCACCGCACACTCCACAGATCCTAGATGTTATTGCTATAGCATCCTCAGGAGGCTTGGTCCTAAGGAACACCTCGAATCCTCTGAACATTGTTGCGAAAACATGGGCATCTTTAGGAGTTCTAGTTGCCTCATCAACATCAACTACAGCTCCAAGATGGCCTTCTATCCTAGTTATGGGCTCTATTACGATCTTTCTCATGCTCATGACATCACCTCCTCTCCTTCTCCTTTAGGGCATATGCCAGTCCAGCGCCAGCCAGCATAGCAGTCCCTATGCCCACAGCCGCCTCAGTGCTTCTTCCAATATCCAGTTTTGGAATCGGTGGGCCTAGCTGAAGCTCCCTTAGCTGCTCAAAGAACGGTTCATATGCATCGGAGAAGCCAGGCATTGTGCAGGCTATGCAGGGAGCTCCAGTCTTAGTTGGACCACCAATACCGAGGATCCAGCCCTCCTTGTTCCAAGGACAGTTTGAAACAGGACCCTTGCATCCCACTCTGAAGAGGCACTCCCAGCTGGGATCACCGGCATACTCTCTGAACTCCCCAACTGCATAAGAGGCAGCCCTGGGACACTGCTCATGCGTCGTTCTACCGTATATCCAGACTGGCCTGTAATATCTGTCAAGAGGAGGAGGTGGTAAAACACCTCTAGCCCATAGTATTAAAACTCCAAGTGCTCTTATCTGGGCTTGCCCATTTGCAGGACATCCTGGAACAGCTATAGCTGGTTTTATATCTGCTCTCACCTCTCCTGGTTCTAACTTTGCACCTTCTAAGAACCTTTTGTATGGAGCTGTTATGTCAGATGGAAGAATATCTATAAGCCCTTTGTAACCTCTTATAGGATCACCAAAGAAACCAGTTGCCCCTGTTGGACTTGAACTTGTTCCAACTCTTCTAAATGACTCTATAAAATCGCTGTATTCTGCTGGAACTTCCTTTACAGAATCAGCAGGTATTCCGCCATAGCTAGCACAGGTTCCAGTTGATACAACGGCAACAGCTCTGGAAATGAGGCCCCTTAACCAGTCAAGAAATGTCTTTGGTCCTTTTTCTGTCTCTCCTGAATAACCAAACATACCAGAATATCTTGGACCGCCTGCTTCCTCATCTATCGGAAAAGCTCCTTCCAAAACGAGGACATATGGATCATATTTTCCAGAGATAGCATCTTCCAGAATTTGTAGGGCTGCAGATGACCATTCTGGCATTATAGCATCCATATACCTCAGGTTAACTTCTCCTGTTATCTCAGCAGTTCCTGTTATCACATCAATTACAGATGGCCTGACTGCATCAAGCAGTGCTATTGAGTCTCCAGTACAACTCTGGCCCTCGAACCATATAACATTTATGGCATCCGGACTCTCGCTGTTTCTGAGAATCTCTATATCCCCGCTTCCAGAGCCCTTAACATCAATTATGTCACCGAAGGAGAAGGCATTTGTTCTCATTGTCAGGCTTATCATGGAGAAAATAGATCCCAGGCCCATTATTTTGATAAAATCCCTCCTGGAGACCTTCTGACCTCCCATTATGATCACTTGATTTCATTAAGAACTAAAGCTTATAAACTTTACCTTAAATGCAACTTTAGAAAAAATTTCTTCCAGAAAAGAAGGAGAGTATAGAAAAGTTCCTATTCGCTAAAAAATTTATTTGTAATAAAGAAGTTGTATTGATAAATAAAAAGACTTGAGGCTGAAACTCAGGGATATTCTTAAGAAAATTTTTGGTAGAAAAAAGATGGAAAAATTTCTTTAGAGCAGGAGAATAAACATCTAAGTGAGTTTTTGTTATAATACTTTTTGTCAATCGTTTTTTATCTTCTTATAAGATAAAACGTTATATATGAAGCAGGAATTTTCTGGCATATGGAGATTGAGGAGGCAATAACCGTAAGCAAGAAGGGAAAAAGGGAGCTGAGATCCCTAGTAGCAAGGGGAAAATTCGCAATAATAGAATATTTGGATCCTGAGACCAGAAAGAGAACCGAGGACAAGGTGAAACTTGTCCTTGCTAGGGACGACGGGAAGGTGGAGGAGTACTTTCTAATACCGACTTCAACCCCCTCCAGATTTATAGCTATAGTTCCAAAAGAGAAGAAAGGACAGGAGATAAAGGCATTCAATCCAAAAACTGGGAGAGTGGAGGACATAATAGTGTAGCTCTGTCTCAGCGTGAGAGTCTCTGAATTTTAGAAAGATTTCTTGGCTCAATGAATTTATTTCTTCAGCTCATCTAACAGATAATTCCCTTCTTTGTAGTTTGAGAATACTGAAAGTTCGCTCGTTTTCCCAAGAAAGAGATTCAGCATAAACTGTATCATGCTTTCTGAGATTTTCTCCTGTAAAGCCTGTAAACGGCATATGCCGCCAAGGCAACCAGAGCAAGAGGGAGTCCTCCAGCTATAGCTATTGCTATCAGTGCAATTGCACCCCAGAATGCCCTAGATGCCACATTTATCACCCATTTCCAGTGATCCTCAGGCTGGGGCTTAGCTGGAATAGTGAGGGATATCTGCACAGTTGCATACTGAACCATTCTTTCTATGTTTGTCTTTTGAGCTTGAAGAATCTCTATCTGATACCTGACCTGGCTTAATCTGTCCTCTATCTGTATTATCTCACCCACATCTTTTGCCATATCGTATAGCTTCAGAAGCCTTGACTCCTCTGCTTGGAGATTTCTTATCCTAGTGTCAAGATCTAAAAGCTGATCTGTCACGTCATTTGCTGTCATGGATTTCTGAAGAACCCTTCCTACTGATGAGAGTTGATCAAGAAAGCTCTGCAGATACTCCTGAGGCACCTTAACTGTGATCTGAGCTGAGCTATTTCCCACATACATGTATGAAACATAGCCTGATAGCTGCTGAGCTATCTGAGAGATCCTAGCTGCTGCATAGTTTGTGTTGTTTACCTCAATTTCAACAGAGGCTGTGTATGATATCTGCCTTGTGCCTAAATATGCTATCTGGCCCGAGGATACAGGTGTGCCGTTGTCGGGTAGTTAACATTCACTACCCGTTCCATCTCGGATAGCAACTATCCTCATTGATGGCTTTCAGGGGCAACGGAAACTCCCCTCATCCTGTGCATAATGCCCATTCGGTGCTACATACCACCACATATCGGGCACAGAAGAACATGGATTTTTCATTTATAAACTTATCGTGTAAGTATGCACACAAGAGTCATATAAAGTTAACTATTTAGGAACTGCTGACGAACCCTTTTCAGCAACTAACTGAGGTGCTGGGGATGGCTGGGGAGATGGCGGTGCCCTTACGGCTTCAGAAGCCGTATACGTCTTAAGGCCGATCTCAGCAGGATATCCTGAGAAATAACCACTCTGCAGGTATGGATAAAGAAGATATCCTGCTACAAACAGGAGCAAAACCAAAAGGAATATGCTAAGTGCTCTCATAGCAAACTCTACTTTTCGTCTATATAATCATGTCTGTTTAGTTCAAAAAAGTTGAGAGAAAAAATCAGAGGGAGAGAACTACTCTATATCCCTCTAGATCAAGAAGCCCATGGCCTGAGTAGTTGAACAATATCACCTCCTCCTCTCCCTTCTCTCTATCCTCCACAGCCCTCCTTATAACAGCAGCTATTGCATGAGATGTCTCAGGAGCTGGTATCAATCCTTCGGTTTCAGCAAACAGCTTTGCAGCAGAGAAGGATTCCTTCTGGTCTATTGCTACAGGCTTTACAATACCCTCCTTCACCAAAACTGAGAGGGAAGGAGCTAAGCCGTGATACCTGAGACCTCCTGCGTATATCGGAGGAGGAACAAAGTTGTAGCCCAGGGTGAACATCTTTAGCAGCGGGGTCATGGCAGCTGCATCCGCATGATCGTACCTGTACTCACCTTTTGTCATTGATGGAACTTCTGTGGGCTCTACTGCTATCACATCCATTTTTTCGCACTCCTTTCTCAGCATTCTCCCTATAAATGGATATGTCAGGCCTGCGAAGTTGCTCCCTCCTCCAACACAGCCAACAAGCACGTCAGGCTTCTCCCCTATTGAGCTCAGCTGCTCCATTGCCTCCTGTCCTATTATGCTCTGATGTATTAGGACATGATTTAACACGCTTCCCAGCGAGTACTTGGTGTTTTCATCGCTCAATGCTGCTTCTAGAGCTTCGCTTATCGCTACACCGAGGGATCCTGGATGATCCGGGTTCTCCTTCAGAAGCCTTCTTCCGAACTCTGTCAGCTCGCTCGGAGAAGGCACCACATCCGCTCCATACATCTTCATCACGTACTTTCTGTATGGCTTCTGGTTATATGAGACCCTTACCATGAATATCAGCGCTTTTATGCCCATCATAGCGGTGGAATATGCAAGAGCTGATCCCCATTGTCCAGCTCCTGTCTCTGTTGTCAACCTCTTCACCCCCTCCTTCATCGCATAGTAGGCCTGAGCTATTGCTGTGTTCGTCTTATGGCTTCCTGTTGGGGAAAGATCCTCCCTCTTGTAGTATATCCTAGCAGGAGTCTTAAGAGCTTTTTCAAGCCTTCTTGCTCTGTAGAGCGGAGTTGGCCTTCCTATTCTTTCATATGCTTCTATTAAGTCCTCCGGTATGTCTATATATCTCTCCTTGGAGAACTCCTGTCTCACACACTCCCTCGGGAATATCCTGTAAAGGTGCTCCTCCCTCACCTCCTCCCCATTCGGAAGCTTGTAGGGAGGGAAGTAAGGGAGATCTGGGACTATATTATACCATTTTTTAGGTATATTTCCTTCTCTTACATATATCATTCTCTCACCTCCTCAAGGGGGAGATCAACTCTCTCCTGCTCGAATGGAAGAAGGTGCCTTGATGTCTTTGGTGGCATCAATCTCCCGCTCAGAGCTGCTCTCAGCACATCCATTTTTGTCACTGGATCCTTCCAGCCAACTACCTCTATTTCAGCGCTGGTATATTTTACGAGAAATGCAGGTATTCTTGTGAGTCCAACTATTTTTGCAGCTGTAAACCTGTGGTGCCCATCCAGTATCGTGCCGGTCTCTCTGTCGACAACTATGGGCCTCTTGAAGACAGCTGATTCCTCTATGTTCCTCTTTATCTCCCTTGCCCTGTAGCTTCTCACATGCTCATGAGGCAGAAGGCATGATAGAGGGACGAGGAAGACCTCCATACCATCTATTTTGGCAAAAGGCCTCAGACTAGACAGAAACAGTTTTCTAGAGGAGCCAAACTAGGTCACCCATAGAAGCACCTCCTTGACCTTGTGCAGGCAAGGTTAACTATTTAAATTTTTCTCAGAAAAAGGTGGGATAGAAAATTACTTTTATTTACATAAAGTTTTAAATTTAGTTATAAGATTGGAAATGCTGCTAAGAAATGTTCATGCAAGTAATTTAGAAAGTTTTAATATACTGGTTATTGAATCAGCCAGATAAGGTGAATTAAGAGTTTTAGCAGTTAAAAATTAAGACTGAGAAGCAAGATCTTAGCCGCCTAGCTATAATACTAAAAAGCACTATTATTTGTTATGAGAAATTAGCAGAACAAGTAGATATGTGAGGGATGTTATTATCCCTATTGTTGGACCCGTCGGGACATTGGCAAATATGGACAGCATTATCCCAGACAGTGATGCAGCCAAAGCTATTGACACAGATAGCACTATTACCTTTTCCATGCTTCTTGCAAGCTCTATAGCAGATGCCGCTGGGGCAACTAGGAACACAACTGCTAAAATGGAGCCCACTACTCTCAGCTCCACCACAGTGGCCACTGCAAGAAGAACCACCATCATATAGTGATAGAGCCTCACCCTGAGACCCATTGCCTCAGCTGCCTCCATATCAAAGGATATGAACTTGAACTCCTTGTAGAAAAGGTAGATTATTAGAAGGGATGCCGAGGAGAACAACAACTGAATGATAACATCGCTCCAAGAGACCCCGAGCACATCACCTATGAGATAGGTATATGCTGTGACCGTGTATTCCCTTGTCATCGAAAGAGAAAGGGCTGCTATCGCTGCTGAGAAGCCAAAAGCCACTCCAAGGACAACATCCATTCTTTTCGATTTCTCCCCGCTGTAAGCAGCAGCAACAGCAAATAACGTGCTGAGAAAAAGGGCACCAAAAGTTGGATTTCTTCCCAGAAGAAAGCCAAGAAGAGCACCCGCTAAGCTTGCATGCGCTACAGCTGCACCCATTGTGGATAGACCTCTGACAACAGCAAAGGATCCTATAACAGCAGATAAAACTGAGGATATCACAACTGCTAGGAGAGCTCTGAGCATGAATCCAGATAAAAGGACATCAAGAGCTCCTGCCGACATGAGCATCACTCCCTATCACGTAACATACAGGCCCCATCCTCACAACCTCAACTCTTCCTCCAAAGGTCTCAATCAGCTTCTCTCTTTCTATCACAGCAGTTGGCTTGCCGAATGCTATCACTTTTCTGTTCAGCAGAAGGACATAATCCGTGATTTCAATAACCGGATTGATGTCATGAGTCACCATAACAACTCCTATTCCTGATCTCACAGCGTTTTTTAGAAGTTCTATTATCTCCTCCTGAGATGCCTTATCCACACCTGTCAGGGGCTCATCGAGGAGAAGAAGCCTTGGCTCGGAGGCAAGAGCTCTGGCTATCAGCACTCTTTGCTGCTGACCACCGGACAAATGGCTGAATGGCTCATCCCACTTGTCGATAAGGCCAACTGATTCCAGAGCTCTTTTAGAGATCTCAACATCATGATCGCTGAAAGGCTTTCCTGCACCTCTTCTGGCAGTTCTTCCCATCATAACAATGTCCTTAACAAGGATGGGAAAGGATGGATCTATTCTTTCCATCTGAGGGACATAACCAACGGATCTCCTTATCTCCTTCAAATTCTCTCTGACATCCATTCCCAGTACTTTTATCTCTCCCTCTGCTTTTACAAGGCCAAGCGAGGCCTTCAAGAGAGTTGTCTTTCCGGATCCATTCGGTCCAACTACAACAACAAGAGATGGACCCTCAGCTTCAAAGGAAACTCTTTCTAATGCCACATTGTTCCCATATCTTACCGTCACTTCCGAGAACTTAACCATCTCACCCATGATATCACCAGCGCTGCAAGAAGGACAATTACAGCAACAGGACACAGGTAATCCTGTTTTCCAGTGGGCCTTGAGGACTCAACCGCTGCCTTTATCCCAGCCACTGTGTACTTGATGAACTCCTCGTATGTGTCGTTTCCTGAGAACATTACGCCGTAGGCATAGGCTATGGGGATTCCAGTATCAGAAGATACTGTTTCAGCAAGCCTTCCCTCATCGCTTTCCTTCTGAGTTGCTAGAACAATTATTACCCTAGCATTATTCCTTGTCCCATTTTCCTCGAAGCTCTTAAGATCCTCAGGGCTTGGAAGCTTTCCCTCACCCCTTATCAGTATGCCGGCCACCTTTAGCCCCATAACATCGGCAATAGGAGAGAAATGGGATCCTGCTAGAAGCACACAGCTTCCCCTTATGTTGGAGGTGTAGCTGTATATCCATGACATGAGCTCCTTTATGCTCCCCTTGAACTTCTCCAGATTCGCCCTGTAGTAGTCCTTCCCCAGAGGATCTATCTCTTCAAGTTTTCTCTCTATTGTCTCAGCTATCTTAACAGCATTCTCTGGATAAAGCCACAGATAGTGCGGATTGTCATCCTTCACTACTATTCCGGCTTTTATCCAGTCATCCCATGAGAGAGCTCTCCTCACATTTAATTTTTTTATAAATGGCTCTGTGCCAACCGATATGAACAGATCGGAGCTCTCCGCCAACGAGACATCCCTTGGAGAGAGGGAGTACTGGTGAGGATCGCTATTTGTTGGGATTATATAGTACACTTCTGCTCTATCTCCAGCTATCTCCCTTGCTATAGAGGCTAGGGGAGGTATTGTTGCCACTATTTTTACCTTCTCATCTGCTTTCAGACTTAAAGGGGTTAATATCAACAACATGAGAATGAGAAGGATAAACTTCCTCATGATCTC
>NZ_RCOS01000004.1 GCF_003947435.1 Candidatus Methanodesulfokora washburnensis | reverse complement strand
TAAAGGAGATCTACGTACGAGAGAAACCATTAACCCTAATAGAGGTGAAAGAAGGAAAGAACAAGCCTTATCTGCTTAAGGACAAATGTCCTTACATACGTGTCGGCTCAACAGACAGATGCATGACAAGAGAAGAGCTTGACGATATCTACAGGAAGAAATCCCGAGAGACCACTGGGTTTATGAGGTAAAGCTTAAATCTTATACAATGGAATATATGAATTGGTATTCTATATATGCTTTACTGTCGATGTACCATCTTCAGCCATCTCCACTCTTACTATGTTGGCTGCCTCTTCCTCTCCCAGCCCATAATGAGTTATTAGAATTACCTGATCTATCTTCTTCGCTATCTCTGAGAAGTAGCTCATCAACTGTGGAAGATTTTCTGAGTCAACTCCGTATGTTGGTTCATCCAATATAATTAGGCTTCGCTGGTTCAGGACATTCAGAAGAGCTACTCTTATAGCCAATGCTATCAGCGTCTGATGACCTCCTCCTGTCCTTTTTGCCGGTATATAGCCCTCGAGATTCGCTGGAAATACCTCCACAGTGTAATCATCTTTGTTTATCCTGAAGGCCTTGTAAACCCTCTGATCTGTGAGAGTTTCGTAAACTCTTAGAGCCTCGTCCGCTATCCACCTCAGCCTCAGCTCTCTCTGCCTCTCAATTCCTCCCTTTATTTTCTCGATCAGTTCCTCACAGATTTTGGCTTTTTCAAGCCTCTTTTCAAGCTTATCTATCTTCTCCTCAATTTCCTTCTTCTTATTATTCAGCTCCTTGAGATTTTCTTTCATGCTTTCTAGCTTCTTGCTTTTTTCATTAAGTTCGTCTTCCTTCTTTTTCAGTTCCTCCACGCTTAGTGGTAGCTTTTCAGCTATTTTAGCCTTTAAATCTGGATCATTTGGCTCAAACGGAAAAGCCAAAGCTTGAAGATCGGATCTTATTCCCTCTATACACTCCTGAAGATCTTTCTCAAGCTTCTTTTTCTCATTCTCAAGGGATTTAACGTTATTATATGCTTTCTGGAGATCATCTTTTCTACCTCTCAATTCCACCAGTTTTCCTTTATTCTCGTCAACTACCTGCTGGATGCGCTTAAGATTTTCCCGCTCTTTGCTCAGCCTTTTTTCCAGCTCTTCTTTTGTAGCACCTCCTAATAATTTAGTAAGCTTATCGTAAGTTTTCTGAAGGTTGGATAGATATGTAGAAAGGTTTGATTTATCTGTTTCCAGCTGTTTGATCCTTTTATTCAGGTCTTCATACTGAACATTTACTTCTTTAAGTTCTTTATCTAACTTGTCTGCTTCATCCTCTTTTTTCTTTATAATTTGTTTAACTAAATCTGGATCAACCTTCTGTCCGCATGTCGGGCAATTTGCAAGACCTTTTGCTAGCAGATCTTGATGAGACTTTATTTCATTTCTTAGTGCAGACAACCTGCCATCAAGCTCGTTTTTACTCTGATTAACTTTTTCAAACTCTTTATTAACTGCATTTAGTTCTTCTTCCTTCTTGTTTAGCTCTGTTTGAGTTGACGAGATTTTTTCTTCAAGCTCATTGATAGAGGAAACTCCCGCATTTTCGAGGTTTTCTTCTATTTTAGATAACCTTGAACTAATCTGCTGCACTACACCATCAATCCGTGATTTCTCTTTCTCAAGCCCTCTAAGCGTTTCCTCGAGCTTTTTCTCCTCTTCTGCTAATTTTTCTAGCTGCTTGTTGAGGTCCTCTGTGCTCTTAGCTTCTTTCTCTTTTAAGGTGTTTAATATGGCAACCTCTTTATCACGTATATCCTTTAGCAAAGATTCTCTCTTGTCTATTTTTTGGAGAAGTCTCCCAACTTCTTCAGACTTCGCCTTCCCCACTATATCCTCTAGGATCTTAATTTCGTCAGAAAGATCTTTTATTTGATCATTTAGCTGGTCTATTCGTTGATTTACCCCTAGAAGCCGTTCTTTAAATACTGCAACAATTGTCTTTGCATTCTCTCCCTCGTATTCTTCAAGAGTTTTCCTCACAGAGTCCAACTGCTCCACCAGCTCCTTCATCAGGGATATGCCCAAAATTAAGTCCATATCCTCTTTTTTAGGCTCCAGTATGTTTGTAAGCTCTCCCTGCCTTGCATAAACAAGGGTTGTGAACATTTTTATTCCCATTCCCATGAGCTCGGTTATCTTCTTGTTTAGCTCCTCCTCGTTGTTTACTGGAACTTCCCTTCCATCTATCTTTAGGCCCAATCTCGTCATTCTGAATCTTTTAGCCTCATCTTCCCTCCCTATAAGCCTCCCTTCCCTCAGAATTTCGACATGTTTTCCAGCTATATTGGCTGAGAGTTTGACTGACATGTTTCCTGTTGTGCCCTGAAGCCTTGAAACCAGCAATTTTAGTGATCTCTTCTCCAGTCCCGGCACAATGCCGAATAGAGCAAAAAGCAGAGCATCCAGAAGTGTTGTCTTTCCAGTTGAGTTCCTGCCTGTTATAACATTTAATCCCCTCTCAAAATTTATCTCTGCCCTCTTATAGCCCTCAAAGTTTCTCAGCTCCAAACGTTCGATCTGCATTTTTATCCAGCCTCCATTATCTTCAGCCACTTCTCAACAAAAGGAGCCCTATCTGACTCCTTCAGCAAGCCAGTCTGGGTGCTTGCCCTTTCCTCAAGCGCCATGCGCACCTCATCAGCTAGGGTTAAAGCTTGAGCCATAAGGTTCTCTCCAAGGATGCTGAATACCTCCTGCAGGAACTCCTCTCTACTCATATGCTCAGGGATGTTGATTCCCACATGCCTAAGCTCGCTTAAGTCATTGTCAACCTCAATATGCAGGATATTTGAGTTTTCCTTGCTGATATCCCTCATCTGTCTTTCTATCTCAGCTTCTAAGTCAAATCTGTTTCCATCCAAGAACCCGCGCAAGGCTATGCGAAGTATGCCCTGCTCCTTTTCTTTTCTGATCATATCCGAGAACTCGCTTGCAGCTGCAATAGCTCTTTCAATAAACCATTGAGGTTGTTGAACCGCGCCTTCGCTGTCTATGACCTCATTTTTAATCCTGTAAAGGGGCTTTATGGGCAGGAATTTGCAGTCTACATGCTGATCGAGATTCAAAATGCAGACTCCATGAGGCGAGTCATCTGAAAGATCTATTGACTCAGTCGCACCAGGAGTTAGCAGATACAGATCGGGCTTTTCAGCCAAGATGTACTTGTGATAGTGACCTGCAATTACCATGTTTGCACCAAGATATTTCACTGTGTCTAGCTTTGCCACCTGATACTCTGGCACATTTGGAGGGATATCCTGGCCCTCAACGAACATATGTGCTAGGAAGATCTTGTGCTCAGCCTTGGAACTGTTAAATTTCTCCTTTATGGCTTCCTTGATTTCATCCAGCTTTGAAGAGGTATATGGCGTGTAACCGAAACCAATAATAGCTAAATCTCCGCTCTCATAAATATTAGGTTTCCCCTGTAGGGTCTCCTCGCCCAAAACTCTCAGATATTTAGCCAATGGGTGAAGAACATAATCAAGGGTGCTGTTCTCGGGTGTGCCATCGTGATTGCCCCTCACCATCAATATCCTGACCTCAGGACCCAGAGAATCGACAAGCCTCTGAAGCTCTTCCTTGACAAAAAGAGAATCAGGAGCTGTCATGCTCCTCCTCTCAAAGAGATCTCCAGCATGAATCACAAGTTCAACACCCTCCTCGATGAATATGTCTATAGCCTGAGTAAACGCATGCCTAAAGGCCTGCCTCCGATAATCTGCAATGGCATTTGGGATGGACCTGCCCACATGAGTGTCTGCAAAAACCCCTATCTTCACCATCTCTCCCATCTCACCTCCTTTATTAGCTCAGATATTTTGTTATTTATTAAAGCTAACTCTGGAGTGACACCATGATGGACTGTCTCTCTCTTGGAAACTTTTATTATAGCTGGTAGTGGAACAAAAGGACCAACTAAAACAGCCTCTCCTTGGTTTAGGGCTGGAAGATCATCTATAAGCCTGTGGCTGAAGCTCTCGCTTGCACTTTCTATCATGTTCTGATCTTGAGCATTTGTAATTCGCAAGACAGCATAGTTTCCAATATTTGCCATTATATCAGGGCTTATGTTTCTGGGCCTCTGGCTTATCAAAGCTAAGAAAAGCCCGAATTTAGCTCCTTCCCTTATGGCTGTTGAGATGACCTTTGAGGCATATCTACCTCCTTCCTGTGATGCAACTCTATGTGCCTCCTCGATGAAGATGAATACCGGTGGAGCCTTTTTCAGATCTCCATAGTGAGCTACTTGGTTCCTGAAGATTAGATCTATCAAAATCCCTGTGTATACATCCTGAATTCTCGATCTTAAACCGCGCAGACAGATTACGCTCAGGGTTTTTGGCCTTAGAAACTCCTGCACAGGAGTCTCTTCAGCAGGAAGCTCGATCTCCTCCCCAAGATCTTCAAGCCTTGCAAGAATGGATAATAATCTCTTCTTTTCACCTGATTGTAACTTGTTATTGGTGTCAGAAGTTTTATCCGCATTCTCCACTATACTCTCTATTTCCTTGATAATGTCTTTGAGACCGAACGATCTTCCTTTTTCCCTGAACTCTTTAATTATTTTTCTAATCCATATGGACTGTATTTCTCCTAATCTTCCGCCCAAAAGCTCCAAGAATGCCTCATTTGTCATCTGTTTTGGGCTTAATTTCAAGTCCTTAACCTCTGCCGTTACACCCTTTATTCGAGGAGCATTGGGTGGATAATACACTATAACGTTGAACTTGTCATGTTTTCTGTCGTTTTCCGCTGCTCTGTCCATCATAACATAGTCACCATGGATATCTATCACTATGACTGGAAAGTTTGTGTTTGTGAGGATCTTCTCCATTACAGCCCCTGCAAGGTAGGACTTACCCCCTCTTGTCTGTGCGAAAATCCCAAGGTGGAATGAAAGATCTTGAAGGTGGATTGGAACCTGAACATCCTCCCTATGGATGAGCGTCCCGATGTAGACCGGAAGCCTCTCCATATCCCCCTTGTAAAAGGCCTGAAGAGTTTGAGTGTCAGCTAAATAGACTGGTGTATTGGGTTTAGGTGCATACTTGGGCCTCATAATCCTACCATCCTCAAGATATCCTAGAACCTCTGCCACAGCTACTTCATAGCCATATCTCTCCAGACCATTTATTCCAAGTGTTGCAATCTTCTCCCTAACAATGGGGTTTCTAGCACCGACTCCAACAACCTCTGCCAATACCACGTTCTTGCCAACTTCAACCTTCACATACTCATGAAGAGGGATATCCCCTTTTACCACCTTAAAGGGAAAATTCAGCGGGGTTGCACCATCCAAAACAGTGCCCACCTGCTCCTGAATTTCCATCAAATCACCTCACCATCAACTCCCTGAGATCACGCTTGGTCAAAACAGCCTTCAGCCCAGCTCTTCTCAAGGCTTCTATGATAAGGGGCTCGTAGCACTCCTTATAGATGTCAGTCCTGAACCTGACAAGGTCGTCCACATCAAGAAGAGGCTTAATTGTGAACGG
>NZ_RCOS01000003.1 GCF_003947435.1 Candidatus Methanodesulfokora washburnensis | reverse complement strand
AAGGGCTTTTCTTGCCTTTTCCCTATCCTTTATCCCCCATGTTCCGGATCCTATGGCCGATACTTTTTCACCTGTCTTTCCTATCTCCTTCCTGTCCTCATGATCGATGGGGAGCATATGTAGACGTGCAAAGGGATTGTGATAACCTTTCCTGTTTTCATGATTCTAAACGGCTGGAAAATAGAGTTTATTTGAATATATAAACCTTACTACAATTCTTTAAGCTAAAGCTTTATAGGTTGTAAATTATAAGGCAGTAGTATGAAGACAATACAGCTCAGGGATGAGACATACCGAATGCTCTCTAAGTTGAAGGAGATTAAAAAAGCCAGAAGCTTTGATGAAATCGTCTTTGAACTTTTGATAAAGGAGCTGGGCGTGGAAACAGAGATGTTTGGAGTAGACAGGGGAAAGATAAGGCCGTTCTCCCCTGAGGACAGAATGGAGGATAGAGAATGGTAGTCTATGATACCTATGCTTGGATAGATACTTTCTCGGCTCCGATAAAGGATTGAAAGTGAGGAAATTGTTGAAGGAAGGAGGTTATACTCCATCAATAGTCCTAGCAGAAATCTCCAGAAAGTACCTGAGGGAGGGAATTAGCCCAGAAATCGTCAGAAAAAGGCTCCTTTTTATAGAGACAAAAACGGAAATAGTTTGTATAACGGTTGAGATTGCACTAAAAGCTGGAGAGATCTACCTTGAGCTTCTTCAACTTTCCGGAAGAATCAAGGAGAGGAGGCCAAGCTTAGCTGATGCTATTGTTTACTCAACAGCACTTCTCCTGAACACAGATCTCGTGACCGGAGATAAGCTCTTCAGAAATTTGCCTCATGTGCTTTATATAGGGGACTAATGTTCACTTTAGTATCAAAAAAATAGAATTGAGCTTCTTATGCTACTGAGAGCACATAAGTTTTTATTATTGTAGAAGAGATTATTTTTGCTAAGACGAAACAGCTAAGGGATTAAGTAGCTGAGAAACAAAGGAATCTTATTACTGTTTACAAAATAACTCCAGCTTTTTGAATCTATCTAGGATATGGAGAGCTTTATGAAGCTCAGTGCATATAAGAATCTAGTTGTTAAAGCAGTTGCCCTCTATGTGAACAGCTTTTGCTCCACTGTAGCATCAAAAGCACCAAGTTCACTCGATTATCCTCTCGTATAGGTAGAGAACAGGAGATGCAAGCGAGGGGATGGCTGTGAGGACATAAAGAGCCATAATTGCATGCAGAGGGATTAGATCTCCCTTATTAAGCATGACTGTAAGCAGAATTAGGGCTGCATAAATGAAGAGGAATGGAAGGAGAAGATAGGGATTTAGGATGACACCTATGTATTTTCTGAGGAGAGAGCTATCGAAGATCCTAAGGAGGATAAGCTGAATTGCTATCGATGCCACTGGAACAAGAAGAAATGCAAACATTAAAGGGCTCCATGAAATGGAGCTTAGAAGGTTTTTCAGATTGGTTAGGTTCTCCTCATCCCTTCTTATCACATCATTTATGGCATGAATCCACCTTGCCGAATCCTCAACTACATGTAGCATTTCCTCTTGATATGAAGTATTCAGAACATAGGAATATCCTCTTGCACCTGCCACCACACCTTCATTCGAGGTTCTGAGGTGCACCTCCCCGAAGTTAACCACATTATACGTCGTGTTCAGTTCACTTAAACTGCCTCTCCATATCTCCACACCTCCATAATATATCCTTATAACGCTGTCCTCCTTTGAGTAGCTGAAAAGCCTGAGCACCAGAGGAGCTATCGCTTCTCTTTCTTCCTCAACTCTAGTGCTCAAGTGAAATATCTCATTTTTGAGAACCTCTATTCTCTTCGCAGTCCTCCAGATGTTCTCCATTGTATGATAATAGCTTCCAAATATCCCATAAACTGTTGCTGTAGCTAGGAGCATGATTAGCAATGCGATGTGCTTTTCGCTGATCACAGGGAAACACCCAACCAATTCTTATAATCTTTTCTTAAATTAAAAAAGAAAGATTTATTATTCAAATTATGGCAAGCTAAATTATTTACCACTTGCTTTCCTGAGCCATTCCCTGAGCATGTCAATCAGCTCCATCGGTATCACTATCTTCGTTGAGCCTGATTCTCCTATTGCCTTGAACCCCTCCAGATACTGAAGCCTCATAGTGTTCTCATCAAGCTGTCTTGCCACCTCTGATATCTTCTGAAGGGCTGTTGAATACCCCTCTGCTCTCAATATTGCTGCCTGTCTCTCTCCCTCTGCCCTTAATATTGCTGCCTGCTTTTCTCCCTCTGCTCTCAATATTGCTGCCTGTTTCTCCCCTTCCGCAACTTTTATGGCTGCTTCCTTCTTCCCCTCTGCTTCTGTCACCATGGCTCTTCTCTCCCTCTCAGCTGCCATCTGCTTTATCATCGCCTCCTGAACTGATTGAGGCGGAAGTATCTCCCTTATCTCAACGTTGGTTATCTTCACTCCCCACCTCTCCGTCACCTCATCAAGCTTGCTCCTCAACACATGATTTATCTCATCTCTCTTCGCAAGAACCTCATCTAACATCATCTCGCCTATCACAGCCCTCAATGTAGTTGTTGAAATGCCAAGAGCCGCTCCCTTAAAATCTGATACATTTAGAACACTTGCCCTTGGATCCACTACCTTGTAGTAGACGATGAAGTCTATATCTGTTGGAGCGTTGTCCTTTGTTATACATGTCTGATGCGGGACATCGAAATAGCTTTCCCTGAGGTCAACCCAGAGCAGCTGGTCTATTATCGGTATTCTGAAGACAAGGCCAGGACCCTTCATGCCCACAAATCTTCCAAGTCTAAGTATCACAAGTCTCTTGAACTCCGGGACTATCCTTATAGCCGATGCAAGAAATCCAACTAGGATAAGGAGGAATACAGCGATCAAAATCAGATCCACTATCATCTCTCTCGCCTCCCCACCACCAGCTTCAGCCCACTTACACCCAGAACAACAACTTTCTCCCCCTCCTCAAGCTCCTCATCCGATGTGGCAGTCCAGAGCTCGGACTCAACGAGCACAACTCCCTCCCCTCCTGGTTTTATCTTTTTCTTCACAATTCCCTCCTTTCCTATGAGGCTCTCGATGGAGTGAACGGGTATTCTCTTCATTGCACTTCTTATCTTGTAGAGGTAGAAGCCAGCAAGAGAGGATGAGAAAATCAGAATTAAAACCAATGTCCCAGACCACACTGTCATCGGCAGGAAGGGCAGTGATTGATACACAAGAATTAGACCTATGGATGATATTATAGCTCCCAGAATTGCTAGGATTCCATGCCCAGTCTTAAGCTCAAGGAACATCGTGGCGGATCCTATTGCTATGACCATTATTGCGGCTAGATCGGCTCCTATCAGATCCATTCCAAGGAAGCCGAGAAGCACCAAGACGGAGCCTGCGCTCTCCATTATATAGGTGGGATGAGCCAACCCTATAAGGATCAGTATAACGCCTACCATGATGAGGAACCATGCATTATCGGGATTTGTTATAAGAAGGAGAAGAGATGTTCTAGGCCCTGGATTCAGGTATAATAGGCTTCCTGACCACCCTATTTTGTCGAGAAATTGATCCAAGCTGTCCGCCTTCACCTCAATTATGTGATAGTTCAGTGCTTCATCTGCTGAGAGAGCAACATTGTTCTCAACGAAGCCCCTAGCTGCTGTTTTATTTCTCCCTGAGCTCTCAGCAAGGCTCGATATCCATCCTGCAACCGCTTTTGCCACTTTCTCATCGTATGGCCTCGGTTGAGCAGCCCCTACCACCGCTCCAGATCCCATTCCCGCCACCCTCGATGCAAGCAACACTATTGAGCCCGCCGAAAAGGCTCTTCCACCAGGGGGAACATAGACAGCAAAGCTTATGCCTGATTTCTTCATGAGATCTACTATTTTCTCAGTTGCTGATAGAGTACCGCCATTTGTGTTCAGTATCACAACGACTTTCTTGGATCCGATCTGCCCAGCAAGATTTACCGCATCCTCCAGAAGAGAGACTGCTCCTTCCGTTATTGGATAGCTCAGATCAACTACTATAATGGTCTCTGATGTCGCTAGGAGGAGAATTACCAAGAGGAGGGGAATAACGCAGCCCTTCACATGCACATTAGCGATGATAAATTACTTAAAGATTTTGGTGCTTGAGATCCATCTCTCTTCAAGCGGGGAATAACTAAAAAATAAAAATAAGAATTAAATAACTCTCTTTCATGAGGAGTTCGGATGAAGAAGGCCAAATTTTTCTTTCTTGTTTTCTCTTCTCTTTTTCTTATAATCACGCTTAGCACAGGATTAGCTGTCTTTTTCAGTCTATTAGGCATTCTCAGTGCCCTTCTCATTCTAATAATTTCGGATGTAGCTTTGGCTGTTTTCGCCTCATCTGCATACTACAGGCAGCTTTACAGAGGAGAGCTCTCCGAAATCCTGCTGAGCTCAGAGCTCTTGGATATAATTCTCTCCCTCTTCTTGTCCCAATTGGTGATACTATTTCCATTGATTGTCTCAACAAAAGCTAGATCCCCATTGGATGTGATCTTTCTTGCCCCGCTGGGCTTAATAAGCTGTCTTATCCTTTCCCTTAAGTTCCCTCCAGGTTTATTTACTAAAATTGAGCCATTGAGCTATCCAGCTCCTTATAAAGTATATGTAGCTAAGTTTGAAAAGATTAAGGAAGCCAATGCTGTCGTCTCCGGGATATTTAAGCCCAGAATAATACTCTTTTCTCCTCTGTTCGAATTCCTGAACGATGATGAGGTAAAAGCTGTTGTTGCCCATGAAATAGGGCATATTGCGAACAAAGATCACATAAAGCTATTGTTCGGGCTTATAATATCGATAATAGGCATAGAGATTCTTGCCCTGTCCATTTACTATGAGCTTGTTGGAGACGGAGTTGGAGGCACTCTCTTCCTTCTCTCGATGTTGCTGGCATTCTTTTTCCCTCTTCTATCATCTTATTACTGGAGAAGAATGGAGCTTAAGGCTGATCTATATGCATCGCGTGTTGTGGGAAAGGAGACATACATATCAGCATTGAGAAAGCTGGCTGAGCACAACCTTCTCCCCCTTGACTGGGGAAGCGAGGATCATCCATCAATAGAGAGGAGGATAGAATATGTTCTCAAAAACTGTAAGAATAGCGAATATTAGCATTTCCTTCCTCCTCTTCGCGCGTAGGAAATGTTTATGAATATGTTCATGATGATTGTAATCATGATGATCACGTTCATAGATAGAAGCAAGGAGTTAAGTTTTCTAGAGGAGAGGTATCGCTCTCACAGAGCTGAGCTCATAGTGATGTATGGGCGAAGAAGAGTGGGCAAGACCTTCCTTTTGAGGAGGTTTCTCTCCGGCAAAAAAGGCGTGTATTTCGTTGTTTCAAGGCTAGGAAACATCCTTCAAGAGATCTCAGAGGCAATAGGTGAGCAATTGGATGTCCATCCACCGTTATTACGTCACTACCGTGATTTATTCAGCTACATAGCAAAAGAAAGCAGCAATGAAAGGATCACCTTAGCTATCGACGAGTTCCAGCGATTAGCTGAATACGACCCCGCCTTTCTTACAGAACTGCAGGCGGCTTGGGATGACTTTCTCAGCCACTCAAAGGTTTTTCTCGTGCTAAGTGGTTCCTCGGTAGGCGTTGTTGAAAGAGCTGCTTTGGCATCTTCCTCACCAATCTTTGGAAGGCGCACGGGACAACTTAAAGTGAAGCCATTCACATTTACATGTGCTAAGGAGTTTGCCTCCACGTGGCCATGCGAGGACAAGGTAAGAGCTTATGCAGTTTTTGGAGGGATTCCAGCATACTTATCTTTACTTGACTGCTCCAAGAGCCTCCTAGAAAACATCAAAAATCTTATACTTGAGCCGGGAGGATTGCTACACGAGGAGCCATATTTCCTCCTAGCAACTGAGACCCGAGAACCCCTAAGATACATGACAATACTGGAAGCAATGGCATCAGGAGCCACGACCCTCGGCGAGATAGCCTCTAAAAGTGGGCTCTCATCAAGCGAGCTGCCAAGGTATATGAGAACTCTCGAAGCACTTCTCGACATTGTTGAGAGGAGATATCCCCTGCTAGAGGAGGAAAGACGTGGAAGAGCTAGATACATCATAAAAGATAATTTCCTCCGCTTCTGGTTCAAGCATGTCAGGCCAAACCTTCATCTCCTTGAGCTTGGTGAAGTCGAGCGAGTAGCCACAAGAATCTCAGAACAACTAGACGAATACGCTTCCACAGTCTTCGAGGAGATCGCGCTTGAGCACTTTTCCCATTCAGTGCCTGCGCTGAAAGTTGGCAGGTGGTGGCGAGGCGAAGTAGAGATAGACGGGGTAGCTATAGACGAGAAGAACAAAGTCGCATATTTTATGGAGGCAAAATGGTCAAAACATCCTTTAGACAGGTCTGTTCTCCGAGAACTTGAAAGAAAAGCCGAAGAATTCGAATGGAAAAAAGGAGAGAGAAAAGAAGTCTACTACATCTACTCTAGAAGCAATTTCACCTTTGCACCCGAGGAAAACGTGAAGCAAGTCAGTTTATCGGAAGTCTGCAACCAGCCGTGTATCTAAGAAAAGTGGTTTACCTCTTAGAAAAAGTGTAAGCTCTCGGTAGCTGGACATTCTTTAAACCTGATTTTTGCTCCTATTCAAATGGGAGAGCTCCTTCAGCTCATCTATATGCTGGATAATGCAAATGGCGCACAAAGTCTACAATAAATCCCTGTTGAGCAAAGAAGAGAGATCCCCTCATTCTGCGTTCTGCAGCTCTCTGAACTCTGCCAATATTGCATTGGTCATACCCTCTGTTCCAGAGGAGCCACCTAAATCAGGTGTGAGAACTTCCCTTCTCTCAAGCACATTCCTGACGGCATTATCTACTGCCTTGGATGCTTTTAGCATGCGTTCATCTCCATTTTTTGTTCCCAGATATTTGAGCATGAGACCGAGAGAGACTATTGAGCCAATTGGATTGGCTATTCCTCTCCCAGCTATATCCGGTGCAGATCCATGAACTGGCTCAAAAACAGCAATGGAGTCCCCTATCAGCGCTGAGCCACAGAGACCAAGGCTTCCAACAAGCCCTGCCGCTAGATCGCTTAGTATATCTCCATAGAGATTCAGTGTTACAATTATATTGAATCTTTTTGGCTCTTTAACTATATAATATGCAGCTGCATCAACATATACCTCATCCGACTCTATATCCGGGAAATCCCTTGCGATATCCAGAAATATCTGCCTGAAGAAGCCATCTCCCACCTTGAGTATATTTGCCTTGTGAACAGCAGTTACCTTTCTGAACCCCTCAGCTCTAGCTAGATTGAAGGCATATCTGACGATTCTCTCGCATCCGGCCTTTGTGACAAACCTAGCTGATAGAGCAATGTCCTTAAATCTGCCCTCCACGCCTGAGTAAAGACCCTCCGTGTTCTCCCTGACTATTACGAAATTTAGATCCCTGAGGGATATCCCACGAAAGCTTTTGAACGGCCTTACATTTGCATAAAGATCCAGCTCCTGCCTAAGCATGACGTTTATGCTTTTTATAGTCTCTGACCCTGGCAATGTCGTGAGAGGGCCCTTTAGGACTGCATCCATCTCCCTCAGGGTTTCCATGCCTCCTTCCTCAATTGGCCTACCAGCTCTCCTAAAGTACTCATATCCAGCATTGACCTTGACTATCTCGAACTCACCAATCTCATCCAAGAACTTGAGAGCTGCACGAATTACCTCAGGGCCTATTCCATCCCCCTCTATGATCCCTATCTTGTATCTTGCCATGGTAGATCACCATATCTCTTCACGTATTCAATAATACCTCCGCACTCCAGGATATCCAATATCTCCCTTGGGTATGGCTTTACCTGCTCCTCTACTCCCTTGCTCATGTTTATCAGGATCCCTCTTTCGACATCCACATGTAAAATATCCCCTTCCTCGGTCGCTTTAGGTATCCTTAATGCTGTTATCACAGGCAATCCTATATTTATTGAATTCCTGAAAAATATTCTAGCGAAGCTCCCAGCTATTATAGCGCTTATCCCCAACATCTTGAGGAGGAGAGGCGCATGCTCCCTACTTGAACCCATTCCAAAGTTCCTCCCAGCAACTATTACGTCCCCTTTCCTCACCTTGAGGTGAAAGTCCGGGATAACCTCCTCTAGGACATGTGGTACCATGTCCTGAATGCTCGATATAGCCTTAAACTTATACTTCCCGGATATTATATGATCGGTGCTTATGTTATCGCCCAGCTTCCAAGCCCTCCCCCTGATATCCATCTCAATCACCCAGATATTTCCTCGGATCTGCAATCCTTCCCTCAACAGCGGATGCGGCAGCAGTAGCAGGGGATGCAAGGTAAATCTTGCTATCCTTGTCCCCCATTCTTCCCGGGAAGTTCCTATTGCTTGTCGATATAACTGTCTCATTGGGGCCAAGAAGCCCCAGATGAGCCCCTATACATGGACCACAGGTGGAATGTGCTACGAAGAATCCTGCTTCAGTTAGAACATTGAGCACCCCATCTTTCAGGAGCTTAAGGTATATGCTCCTAGATGCAGGTATAGCTATGCATCTCACGCCATCCTTTGCTTTTCTCCCTCTTAAGATCTTAGCAGCCGCTAAAAAGTCCTCATATCTCCCGTTTGTGCAGGATCCTATGAAAACCTGATCTACCTCTGTCCCCTCCAGCTCCTCCACAGCTCTCACTCTGTCTACATTTGGAGGCTCTGCTACCTGAGGCTCAAGGCTACTCAGATCAAATGAAAAGATCTCATCGTATTCTGCATCCGGATCTGCTTCCAGCTCAATTCCCTCAACACCAATCTGGGAAAGATATCTTAAAAGAATGCCATCGACCGGAAAGATCCCCGTTTTGGCTCCAGCTTCAACGCACATATTACATATCGTCATCCTAGAGTCCATTGATATGTATTTTATTGCATCCCCATGGAACTCCACTGCTTTATATGTCAGGCCATCCACACCTACCTCTTTTATTATTCGAAGTATTATGTCCTTTCCGCTTATGAAAGGCCTTACCTCCCCCTCAAGAGACACTTTTACAGGTTCAGGAACTCTAAGCCACGATTTTCCAAGGGAAATTGCCAGAGTTATGTCCGTGCTTCCAACACCAGTGGCAAATGAGGATAAAGCTCCCAATGTTGTTGTGTGACTATCTGCACCTAAAACAAGGGAGAAAGGCCTTGCGTAGCCATTTTCGGCCACAATTTGATGGCATATTCCCTCCCCCACATCGAAGAATCTTATTCCAAACTTTCTCGCAAAGTCTCTCATCATTTTATGTGCCTTTGCCGCCTCTACATGGGGTGCCGGAGATGCATGATCTACCACAAAAAGCACTTTTAGGGGATCGAAAACTCTGTAAAGCTCCGGATTTTCCCTCATTATTTGTATAGCTAGAGGGGCTGTTCCATCATGGGCATAAGCTAGGTCAATGCCCACAACTATCAGATCCCCGGGATAAACCCTTCTTCCAGCCTTATATGATAAGATCTTCTCTGTTATCGTCATTCCTCCCATTTAAATTCCTCCTATCCAGCTCAGGGAAATATTTAACGGCAATTCTCATGAGCTCGTCATCATTCAAGCTTCTTTTCTCATCAAAAAGCTTCATTAATTCATTATACAGGGCTTCCAGCCTCGGATCCTCCTTCAATGCCAGAACATGCTTTGCATCTATCTTTCCGCCATCTAAATGCGATGAAACCCACAGAGCAATTGCAGACCTTCCAGAGTGGGGTGTTATAGCCACGCCATATGGTATTCCCAGCACGGAGATGGGATCAAAGGGTAGATATATCTTAGGGTTCTTCATGAGGCCATCTATGTGTATTCCTGCCTTTGTCCTGAATGCATTTTCCCCCACTAGCGGCTGAAACTCGGGTATCTTTAAGCCCAATGACCTGAAGAGCTGAGCAGCTTCTCTTATTGCCTTCAGGTTGGCTGTTCCATCATGACCTTTTATCCCCACATAGTGGATCAGCATCACCTCGAGCGGGCAGTTTCCTGTCCTCTCCCCTATTCCCATTAACGTGCAGTTGGATGCCCTTGCCCCGTAGATCCATGCGGCTAGGTGATTCGCCACAACAAGCCCTAGATCATTGTGGCCATGGAACTCAATTGATCCCCCTGGCACGCCCATTCCATCTGTTAACAATCTAATAACTGCCGGTATTCCCCTCGGCGGTGGGATATCGGGAAATGGAAGGCCTAAACCCAAGGTATCTGCAAGCTTTATCCTTATCTGTGATCTATATCTCTCACTGAGCTTCATCAACTTGCTGACAAATGGAAATATGTTTCTCGATGGACTTGCCCTAGTGAAGTCCTCAAGGCTGCATCTCACAGATATTCCCAGTTTTAATGCCTCCTCCACTACGCTCAGGTATTTCTCAAATGCCTGCTCCCTGCTCAAGCCAAACTTGAAGTGTATGTGGTAGTCCGATATCGACGCAAGGATAACGGTCTCCTTCAGACCTGCCTCTTGTAACAACTTCAGATCACTTAGTGATGCTCTTATCCAACCTATAGGCCTTGGATTACTCAATTCCAAGCTTTTTATGGCTGATACAAGCTTCCTATCCTTGGGAGTATACAGAAATAGCTCTGTCGACTCTATAGCACTTCCCAGCTCCGCCAGAACTCTGTATATCCTCAAGCCCTCCTCTACTGTGAACTCCCTCCATCCTTGTTGCCCATCCCTGAGTGTGGTGTCTGTGATCACTATATCCCTGTTTCCGCTGGCTATCCTCGGAGGGCCTTCAAACGGGAATATCTCCTCATAAAAAACCAGATCATCTCCGGAACTACATTCAGAGGACGACATCTCGAGACCTCCCACTTAAGGGCTTATGATAGTCCCGCCCCCGGCTAGTGCATGGGCCAGAGGATCCTCCACAAGCCCCGATGATATTATCACCTCCTTCACTCCCTGTTCTATGGCATTCGCCGCGCTCATCAACTTCCTGTTCATGCCGAAACCTACTCTCTTGATCATCTCATTTACCTCATTCGTTCTGATCCTCTCAATGACACGGTTATTGATGAGGACACCCGGAACATCGGTCAGCATCACAAGCTTATCCGCTCTCACAGCAGATGAGAGTTTAAAGGCCATCTGGTCTGCATCAACGTTCAGGAGATTTCCTTTTCCATCAACCGCTACTGGAGCTATCACAACAGTAAATCCATTGCTCAGAAGGAGATCTATAAGTTCTGTCCTTATCTCCACTATTCTTCCCGTATATCCGCCATCTATCACCCTTTTTCTTCCCCTCTCATCCACTATCACGATCCTCTCCTTCCTCTCAGCTATGGCTGTTGGCCCATCTGCACCCGATATTCCAACGGATTTAACTCCCCTTGAGAGAAGACCGGAGACAATCCTCTTGTTTATTTTTCCGGCCATTGCCATGACATAAACTTCGATCTCATCCCTGTCTGTGTATCTGCTCCTCAGACCCTCTGGAGATGTCACAAACTTTGGCTCTACTCCCATCCTTTTGCATAGCTCTGTCACAATGATACCACCTCCATGTACCAGAACTATGCCCCTGTCAGCTCTTCTTCCCACGCTCTCAACTATCCCATCGAGATTCCTCGCCAAGACCTCCCCACCAACTTTAACAACGATCATAAAATCACCTAGGGCTTAAGAGGAGGATTTTCAAGTCCTAGGGTCTCCTCAAATCCAGCCATTATGTTAAATGCCTGAACTGCTTGGCCTGCTGCTCCCTTCACCATGTTATCTATGGCTGCAAATGCAGTTAGTCTTCTTAGCCTTCTCTCGACAGCATAGCCTACATCTGCATAATTGCTGCCGATGACGTACTTTGGATCAGGATATCCCGGTGGAACTGCCCTTACAAGCCTGATAAAATGCTCTTTGGAGTATGTCTGAACATATGCTTTCATCACCTCCACATCATCCACCTCCCTGACAAGCCAAGAGTGGACTGATGCAAGAGCACCTCTCACACTACTGACCGCATAAGGCACTAAGGAGACTGAGACATCAGCTTTTGTAATAAGTCTGAGCTCCTGCTCAACCTCAGCAGCATGCCTATGACCCTCAGCATCATATGGCCTGATTGCTCCCTCCCTCTCGGGGTGATGGGATCCGGCCCTCGGCTTCGAACCTCCCTCACTGCTTCCAACTTTCACGTCGGAGACTATTCTGTTGAGGTCAATGAGCCCTGCTCTTGCCACAGGTAGCAATGCCAGTATTGTGGCTGTTGCATTGCATCCAGGGGATGCAACTAGGCTGGCATTCCTTATCTCATCTCTGTGAATTTCAGGAAGGCCATAAACTGCTTTAGAGAGGAGATCTGGATACGGATGCTCGAAGCCATACCAGAACTTGTACATGCTGGGATCCTTTAATCTGAAGTCAGCACTGAGATCTATCACTTTAATCCCCGTATTCAACAGATCCGGCACGTACTTCAACGACACACCATGAGGAAGGGATAGAAAAACTACATCTGCCTTTTCTGTGAGCTCATCCAGCTTAAATTCATGAAATCTGAGCCCTTTGTAATATCCTCTCAGATTATAATGCACATAATGCAGAGGCTTGCCTGCATGCTCCCTTGATGTGACGTATGACACCTCTACCGAGGGATGATTGGCCAGTATCCTCAGAAGCTCTCCACCTGTGTAGCCGGAGGCTCCTATAATGCCCACATTTATTCTCATCAGGATCTCCCTTCAATCGGCAGCTTTGTATTTAAACTTATCCGTAGATCGACATTTTATTACCGAATATCGTTAACTTCAGACCGAAAAACGATAACTTTATAAAGTTATCTCTTCATCCCTCTGCTCGGTGAGAGAATGCGCGTCAAGTGTCCGATATGCGGTGAGCCCGTTGAGGTGCCAGATGACGTGCTGCCTGGAGAGCTGATAGATCACGAATGCGGTGTTACCCTAGAGGTCTTGATGGATGGGAATTCGATAAGGTTGAAGCCCTTGGAGGGAATAAAGGAGGACTGGGGAGAGTAGACATGCTCCTTCTTTATGACATCCTTCGCTGGGAGGAGAAATCATTCATAGAGGCAGCAAAAAAGCTTGGAATAGAGATAAAGCCTGTGCATGTCCCATCTATTTGCGGTAAAGTGGGAAGAACAGATGCAGATATGGAGGATATCGCCCTTCAGCGATGTACCAGTTTCTACAATGCCTTGGAATCAGCAATTTTCATGGAGTCACTTGGAGTTGATGTGATAAACAGATCGGATACCATCATGATATGTCAGGACAAGCTGTGGACTACATCCCTTCTGGCAAGAAGGGGCATACCAGTTCCAGATACCTATGTGGCCTTCAGCCATGACTCTGCTCATAAAGCAGCTGATGAGCTCGGATATCCCTTTGTCATAAAGCCAATTCACGGCAGCTGGGGCAGGATGCTCGCATTGATAGATGATGAGGAGGATCTTAGAACAGTGATAGAGCACAGGATGTACATTCCAAATCCAATTCAGAGCATATACTATGCTCAGGAGTTCGTGAGAAAGCCGGGGAGGGACATAAGAGTGGTAGTAGTGGGAGATGAGGTTCCAGTGGCAATATACAGATATAGCGATCACTGGATAACAAATACTGCAAGAGGGGGAAAAGCTGCCCCTGCTCATGTGGATCCTGAGCTGGAGGAAATAGCATTGAGGGCTTCAGAGGCCGTAAAGGGCCAATTTCTAGGCATAGATATACTGGAGCATCCGGAAAAGGGATACATTGTGGATGAGGTGAATGCAGTAACGGAGTTCAAGAACACCGTAGCTGTTACAGGCTATGATTTGGCGAAGAAAGTCCTAGAGTTCGCTGTGGAAAGGGTGAAGCGCTGATTGCTCAGATATCTGAACCTCTACGGCTTGAGAGGCCTCAGGATAGTCAGGGGATACGGCCAGTATGTGTGGGATATAAATAATAGAAAGTATATAGATTGTCATACAGGACATGGAGTTGCGTTTCTCGGCCATGTAAATCCGAGAATAGTTGCATCGATCAGGGAGCAGCTTGAGAACATAGTAACACTTTCATCCTCTTATGATCACTATCTGAGGGAGGAAACTGCAAGCGCTCTGGAAAAGGTCACGCCAAGGAAATACTCCTATTTCTACTTACTCAACTCCGGTTCTGAAGCAGTTGATTTTGCCCTTAAAGTTGCTAGAAAAATGACAGGAAGGAAGAAGTTCCTCTCCTTTACAGGGGCATTTCATGGAAGGACCTTTGGTGCCCTGTCTGTGACATGGAATCCCAAGTACAGGAGGCCATTTGAGCCCCTTCTCGACGCCGAGTTCATAAAATTCAATGATGTGAGCGCAGCTGAAAGTGCTATCACCGAGGATTTAGCTGCAGTCATAGTTGAGCCTATTCAGGGAGAGGGAGGGATAAATCCAGCATCCAATGAATTCATGAAGGCTTTGAGGGAGATAACTGAGGAAAGGAATGTTCTTCTCATAGTAGATGAGATACAGACCGGTTTTGGCAGGACAGGGAAGGTATGGGCCTCTGATCTATACAACGTGTATGGGGACATCATGCTCGCAGGAAAAGCAATTGGAGGGGGTATTCCTGTCTCCATTGCCTTCCTCAGGGATGATATCGGCAATTCCATCAGTGAGGGCGATCATGGCTCTACATTCGGCGGAAACCTTCTTGCAATGGCTGCAGTCAAGGCTTCTGTTGAGGTTTTGCTGGAGGAAAATGTTCCATTCAAGGCAGAGACTGCTGGCCTCAGGTTGATGAAAGGCATAAAGGAGATATGCAGAGATATCAAGATAGTCAGGGATTTCAGGGGCGCTGGCCTGATGATAGGAGTGGAACTGAGGTTTGATCCAAAGCCAGTGCTGGAGATGCTTCAGCATAGCGGAATTCTGGCGCTAAAAGCAGGGACAACTGTTGTCAGATTTCTTCCTCCATATTTAATTAATGACAATGATATAGATTTAATTATATCTGCATTAGAGAGGTGTCTAAGTGAGGAGAATGCTAGAAGAGCTAATGTTGGAGCTTCTTAAGGCTTATAGCCCATCGGGCAATGAAGCAGAAGCGATTAAGAGGTATGTAGATGTTGTGAGCAGATGGTGGAATGGAGATATTGTGGTGGATGACGCAGGAAATGCACTACTTAATTACGGGAGAGGAGAAAAATGGGTGCTTTTAGCTGGACATATAGATACAGTGCCTGGAGAGCTTCCAGTGGAATATGATGGGACGATCTTCAGGGGAAGAGGAGCAGTAGATGCCAAGGGACCTCTTGTCTCCATGACTATCGGCTCAATTGAAGCCATAAAGCACTTAGATGAGGAAGAATGTAGGATAACAATTGCTGCTCTGGTGGACGAGGAGAGGGGAAGCAGTGGGGCAAAGAGGTTGATGAGGGATGCAAGGCCGACTGCAATAATAGTGGGAGAGCCATCTAATTTCAACATCATAATAGGTTATAGAGGATCCATGAAGCTGGAGATCAAATGCCATGGATCGGGAGGACACTCATCAACGCCTCAAAGCGGAACATCGGCCATAGATAAGCTGATAGAAAGCCTGCTGGAGGTTAAAAAGAGGGTTCTATCAGTTCCCGGTTCAAGCATTGTTGTAAACTACATTGAGGGAGGTCTTCCTTTTAGCCTGATACCAAAGGAGGCAAGAGCTCTTGTGGACATCAGGATCCCCTTGGGCTGGAGCACTGAAGCATTCGGGGAGATTGTAAAAAGCTGCATGCCTGACTGTACATACAGCATTGTGGATGAAACCCCTCCTGTAAGAGTTCGCATTGACACTCCCATCGCCAGATCCCTGGCAAGATCAATGATAAGAAATGGACTAAAGCCATCACCTGTTATAAAGCTCGGCACAAGCGATATGAACCTGTTGATTAGGATAACAGAGAACATAGTGGGCTTTGGTCCTGGGAGATCCGAGCTATCCCACACGGACAGGGAGGAGATAAGCATCGCTGAGCTTGAGCTTGGAGCTAGAATCTACAGGGATACCGTAAGGGAGTTCTTAAGCTGAGGTTAATCTACAAGATTGAGAGCTTATCTGTTTTCTAGCTTGCTTAGAGCGAGTTTGTTCACTATCTTATGAGTTTTTTACTGAATTTTTGAATTAAAAACCTCTTGTTGGCTCAGAATAAGCAGGAGGAGGACTTAGCAGCTTTTAGTTAGGTATAAAGTCGCATATGTTCAGTAAGTATATGCTCAATGCCGTGAGTGAACTACAAATATCCAAAATGAGGAATGGAACCTTTAAATCCGCTTACAAAGACAGAACAAGCATTATTATACGACAGAATCAGCAATTTACCTTCCTTATCCTTGGACAAAGAGGGTCTGGTGAGGGAAGCTTTCTCCAGCAGTTGTATGCTCTAGCATAACATCCTCCAA
>NZ_RCOS01000002.1 GCF_003947435.1 Candidatus Methanodesulfokora washburnensis | reverse complement strand
CAGCTCAATGCATTCCTGAGAGGAGGATATGCTCTCCGCATAGTGGAACATTTTCAGATGCTCTCGTGCCTCATCAAGCTTATGACCAGCCCTCTCTAGAAAGCTTTCAGCCATGCTTAACGATTTCTTTTTGTCGCTCATCTTAGCAATCTTAAAATGGGCAGAACTTAGAAAAACTTTTCGGCAAATTACTGAGACCTTATTATGCTCTCATACTCCTGCTTTGTTAGGTACTTTCCTCCCACTGTTATGAACCTCTTCGGCTTCACCGCCTTCTCATATCTCCTTATGTTCTCAAGCTCTAAAACCAGAAATGTCACATCCCTGCCTGAACCTCCTCTTTTTCTGTCCTTAAAGGGCTTTGAGTAACTCCTAGCTTCCTCTCTTGTTATGAAAACCCTCTCTCCATATTTTCTGTATATATCATCGAGCTTCATCATCTCGATCCTTTTTATTGTGGCTTCTCCCACAATACCTCTTATCTCATGGGATGAGTAGAAAAGGATCTTTTGCCCCGGCTTAAGTTGTTTGAAGCATGTTGGATGCTTTATGAATACATCTTTGCCTGTAAATATCCTCTGCAGCAGGTTGAAGGGCACAGGATATATAACACCCATGATCTCGCTCAATATAACACCCAGATTTTTGATGGGAAGAAAAATAAATAACTTATCTTTCTTCCTGATCTAAGTGGAAAACTAGAGTTAGACCTTTGGCTTAAGAAATACTATTGTATGCTTATTACTTTTTCGGCCAATATCATCCTCAGCTTCTCTATCCAACAGATAAAAGGATGCTTGCAGGTGTTAGATGTCCTGAACATTTTATTTCAGCAAAAATTACTATCAAAAGTTTCAATAAATGAAACTAATACCTAATAAATTTATTGGGTTTTTCGGTTGTTAGGCAGTATCCGATTTGGTCTCCCGCTGTCCTTCTGGTTCAAGCCACTCAGTGAGGGGAACCACATTATCCGGTGGAGAGAATCTCCTGCTTCTCCTATCTCTTTCCTCGATATCAATCTCAACCTCAGTTCCAGGCCTGACCCTTCTTCCAGCACCTTTAACTCTTCTCTCCATCATATCCCAAGCGGAGTCCCACAAGGCATCTACATCAACAGTAATTCCCAATATTTCAGCTATTTTGCTGTCTATCTTCTTGAATACTGGCCTAAGCTTTTCGAACATCTTATACTTGCCGCCTTCCTTACCTTCAGAAGCTATACCTAAGGATGTTCCAGCTAACTTCCTAGCTTCAAATTCAAGCTTATCGAATAACATTGCTAGTTCCACGACATCTCCTCTATCGATTTTCTTGACATTTAGTACTGGCATCTCCCCAGAGATATCAGCTTCAAGAGCTAATATACCACCACCTGTCCTTCTGCCCGTCTGTTCAAGCCAGATCCACATAAATGTAGAGTTTAGGTATGCTAAAAGAGCTTTTATCTCAACTAAGTCGAGCTCAACATCTGGGTTCACATTTATAATATTATGGTAAGCCTTACTATATTTTATGGGATCATAGATATAATGGTCTATTTTAATTCTAACTTTTGGTATAAATGTTATGATAGCATCGTATGTAACAAAGGGCGCTTTGGCTAGGAAGAACTGTGGATGATATCCTGCCTGCCTTATCGCCATTACTAGCGTTGGTATGTAGCCTCCTAGGTCATACCATCCATGAAAGAATGGCTCCCCAGATTCCTCTCTAGCTCTACATGCCTCGGCATCTCTACATATCCTGCCACCTCCTCTAGTCCTCTTAATCCCTGTCCTGCACTCAGTCTCCCCCCACTTAATATACTCCTGTAGTTGTTGGGGTAGGTTTTCTCTTTTCTCATGAGCTATAAGGATGTACGCATACGCTTTCTTCTCTTCCTCTCCCTTTTTTATTGCCTTATCTCTTATCCTCTCCCAGTCCCCATATGTGAATTCGAATGTTTTAATATATCTAGAGGCTGTTATAGCTGGTACTAAATAAGGTCTCACGGCATCTCTAAATCCCTTGAGCTTTCTTTCCCATTCCTCAATCTTGGTTTCACTAAAGTAGAAGAAATCCTTAGCTCCAAGATCAGGTCTCACTCCGTTATCAAGAGCCCATATAGACCCTATACTATTACCCCTACTTGGTTTAAACCACTCATTAGCCCTTATCATTAAAGGATGTCTCTCAAGAGTTTCTACAACATCTTCAATGCCTTGGAAGAATAGGCTAATCCACTTTCTATCTGTTGGGATCTCAGACTGCTCTGCAAATTTATACCAGATCCCATGTCGGCGTCTACATTCCTCGAGAACTGTTTTATCAAACTCATAGTCAGGCGTTATGGAGCTCTCAATACATCTCAAGGCTTCATCTAGCTTTCTTTCCACATCCTTATCACTGAGGCTGCTGTCTATCGGGGGTATCCTGATCAACAAGACTTTGTTTTTATCACGAGCTTTCTTATCAGGCTCCTTCTCAGCCAATACTATGACTGTCGATATTAGCGCATCGAAAAGCCTATAGGAGATGTCTATTAGAGCTTTTATCTTGAAATGATCCAGTAAAAATCTTCCAAAATCAATACCGTAATCAGTTTGGAGCCACATATTGGAGATTATCATGCCAAGTCTGCCACCGCTCTTGAGGAGATTTTCGGCTGCATGAACTATCCAGTATGTGTATATCCCTGGCTCGCGTCCTCTTCTCAGATCAGCTACTAAATCATATTTCTTAGCTAAATCCCTGATCCTTCCTATGAGTTTTTTTGTTTCATCTGGTATTTCAACCCATCTAGTATAGGGCGGGTTACCTATAACTGCATCAAAGAGCTCCGCTTTTTCTAGATAATCTACCTTTTCCAAGTTTTCTGGAGCAGAAAAGAAGTCTCCAGGCATCACTTTTAGCTGTGAGAATGGGCATCTTGGTTCCATGAACATCAGATGAAGAGATGTCAACTGAGTTGCGAAAGCGTTTATATCCACTCCATAAAGCCTGTTCAGGATCTCTTGGTGCTCATTATAATCTTCTCTACATGAGGGATAATCATTATTGTCGTAATTCTTGTTGTACTTCAGGAATAGAAGCCTTTTGTAGGCCTCTATGAGGAATGTGCCCGATCCACATCCACCATCTAGGACCCTGTCATCTCCGGATCTGATGCTCCATCTTGTTATGAGCCTAGCTACTGCTGGTGGTGTGTAGAACTGTCCGAGCTGGTGCCTCTCACTTGGAGGTATGAATCCCTCATAGACATAGCCTATTATGCCCGGAAGATGCCCTAACGACTCCTTTATGGCATCAGCCACTTCTATCAATGCCTTTACTTTCTTAATAGCTCCTGAGCCCTTAAAAACTATCATATCGTAGAGCCCTGTCTCAAACAGCGGCCTGAAGTCCCTGATCTTTATGGATTCCTCCAGTCTTTTTGAAGCTGTTGCGAATACCCTGTTTAAAGCCTCAGTTATATCGTTTGGATCCGTTATCTCTATTCTCTCCCCATCAACCTCAATTGAGTCGTCCAGAAACTTGAGAGTAGGTATATTGTAGTGCATCTCGAGGACTTTATAGGCTAGGATCTTGGCTCCAAGCACATAGGTCATCATCCTAGATAGATTCCTGAAGGAGAGAACTTCCCTGATCTTTTTGTCGCATATGGAAGGGGATTTCTCTTCTGCCTCTCTGCAATATCTCACGAGCTCCTTGATATCCTTTTCTGTTATATCCTTTAATAAGAAAAACAGTTCTTGAGGGGATTTAGAACCTGAAACCCTCTTCTTTATCTCCTCAGCTAGGGGTTCGCATATCCTCTTTCTAATACTCCATTCCTCATGAAGACATAATGAGGAAAGACCAGGACTCAGGATTCCTGCCTTATATCCTTGTTTTTTCGCCTGCTCATAAAGCTTACTAAAGTATTCTGGATTATTAAGTATCTTTGCCTTCACAGCATCCTCCACATGCTCATCATGGAGCTCCTCGATGTGCTGCCTGAGCTGCTCAATCAATATCCTGTACAGTTGAGGCGGAGTTATGGGTACATTGATGATCCACTTCTCCACATACTCGAAAAGCCTCTTTATCGTGCTCTCTGAGAGAGGTTTCTCCAATCTATCTATGATATACTCTTGAACCAGCTTGTCATGTGCCCCAAGTTTGAGGGCTTTAGCCCAGTCCTCCGGTGAGGTGTGTTTTTCACGGCAGAGCTCGATATCAAGCAGATTTTCCAGCTCTCTTCTCTCAACACCTCTAAAGATTATAATCACGCTCTCGTTTGCTGTGGCGAAAAGAGGGGTCCTGTTCATGTTGTGACTTTCTAGAGCTAGGGCTGCATAACATAGCGCTTGAGCTATGGGTGCTCTCCCCAGAGGATCGTAGATGTCCTCGTATTTGCCCTCAGCTTTCCTCTTGGTCTCTATTATGAGCTGTGGAATCCCCTTTTCATCTAGAATAACTATATCTGGTTTCTTGCCACAATATTCAGGCCACTGATATTTAGCATTAAGCTTGACACCTCCTATAAGATGTCCAAGATAATCCTTGAGCTTGTGCCAAAACTCTGATGTAAATTCTACTTCTTCATTTCCATTCATAGTATCACCTTAAACTTACTCCTAATAGTAAACTCAGTTGGTTACTTCTTAAGACTTACACTGTAAACTCCTCCTTCCCTAGACCTGAAAATAGGCCTCGCACGGAAAACTGCAATAATCTTTAAATAAAACTAGGTCCTTCTTGATGTATGACCTACTGGCTCTGTATAACGACAGAGGAGAACTGGGGGGTTATAAAGGAGAAAAATATATGGGGAGTTCCTGAGAGGCACAAGAACACGATATCCAGGGTTAAGCCGGGAGATCTTCTCCTCATCTACGTGAAGCAGAGAAGCGTGGGAAAGGAGGTTGAGGGGCCCAAGATAGTAGCGCTATATGAGGCAGCTTCGGAGGTTTTCAGGGATTCCTCGAGGATATTCAGACCTCCTCCAGAGATAGGAGGCGAAGTTTTTCCGTTAAGAATAAAGCTGAAGCCTGTCAAGATATTTGAGAAGCCTGTTGAATTCAAGAAGCTGATACCGAAATTGAAGTTCATAGAGAATAAGAAAAAGTGGACTGGCCATCTGATGGGAAAGGCAATGAGGGAAATTCCGGAGGAGGACTTTAAGCTGATAACTGGTTAAGAGAAAAACAGTTTTTGCATTACCTAGAGCGCACGCATAGAGGCTGATAAGTACCTCATAAGTCAATTTGGATGCATATAAGACCCAAAAAGTTATTGTAATTTAAGGCACGTGATTACTATCAGGACAAATGTGTCAGCCTTTATTTACTTTTGACCGGGGATATAGCGTGAGTTAAGGTGCCTGCTGTAGCGTGACACGTGGAGGACTGAGTTCTCGGTTCCTCTTATTATCCCTCTTCTTCCCTCCTCGGTCCTAGCCAAACGCCTCTCCATCATGGAATGTGCCATGACCCTTGCTTTCTCAGCCAGAAGGAGGGATACGCCGAGTATCCTGCATATCTCCTCATCTATTTCCTTTATAACCTCGTTCCACAAAATCTCCACATTATTACGGCTATCTGCACCTCCTAACTTCCTAGCTTCATTTTCTAACTTCTCGAAAAGATTGGCAAGGTTCTCTAGGTTTTTCTCATTCAATGAATTAACATCTATTATTGGAATTTCCTCAGCATGCCTTACCTCTAAAGCTGCAACTCCCAAACCCGTCGTTCTGCTTATTGATTCTATATACAACTGAGCAAAGCTTGAGTTTAGGTAGGCCAGTAGAGCTTTAAGCTGCAATCCAGAAAGTTGTACTTTCGGAATAAAAGTTATCATCGCATCGTAAGTAACTACTGGGTATTCAAGTAAAATAAACCTTGTTTTATATTGAGATTGGCGCACTGCTGCTATTGGGGCTTTTTCTACACAACCTAAATCGTACCATCCGAAAAAGTGATCCCTACTTCTCTCCCTAATTTGGCATGCCTGTGCCTGATTACATGGCCTTCCTCCCCCTCTTGTCCCCCTTATCTTGGTCCTGCACTCGCTTTCTCCCCACCTTATGTAATTCAGCACTTTCTCGGGAAGCTCCTCTCTGGGCATATGACATATGAACATATAGCAATCGCTACCCTCGTCCCTGAGCTTTTTCCAATCCTCCTCAGTAAATGTAAAGTAGATAGCATGGCGGGAACTGGTTATAGCAGGGTGAAGATACTCATGAAGATCCCAATCCTGCGCCTTCTGTTCATTGAAGTAAAAGAAATCCTTAGCTCCCATATCCGGTCTTCTGCCATTTCTTAGAGCCCATAGACTGAAAAAGTAATTTCCTCTACTCATCTCAAAGTAGCTTCCAGCTGGAACTGTCCTATCCTTTATGGGAGATAATATCTCCTCTGTGTTAAATATCAAGTTTATCCACTTTTTATCCCTAGGTATATCTCTTTGTTTATATATATTAATGAGGTAGCGTTCCCTGCCCCTTTCAGGGTTCTCGAGTGCTTCAAGTATATCCGATACTCCCAAGCTTCCCTCCCCACGTATATTTAAATACATGAAAACTACGTTGTTCTCTCCTATGTCCTCATTCTCTCTTGGCTTCTCAAGCAGCACTATGCACGTCCCCACCAAAGGGACTGGAAAAACTCTAGCAGAGATATCTATGATCGCCTTTATCTTATAGTTGTCTAGGAGATATCTGCCGAAATCGACCCCATAATCCGTCTGGAGCCATGAATCCGATATTATCATCCCAAGCCTTCCCCCGGGCTTCAGGAATTCCTTGGCCCACATTATGAAGTATACATAGATCCCCGGTTCTCTTCCCCTCTCGACATCCGCATGAAGATTATACTTTGTAAGCATGGATTCTAGCCTATTCCTTATGTTCTCCCTGACATTCTGAGGAATTTCAGTCCATCTAGTGTAGGGAGGATTTCCGAATAGTGCGTCAAATCCATCCTTCGGCAAGTATATCCTTTTTTCTTTGGGCCCTTCAGGAGTTTGAACCTTATAGGGTAGAGGAACCTCCTGTCCTGGAATTATGCTGAAGAAGTCGGATTCTATGACATTCAGGTTTGTCGCAGGTGCTAGTATGTTCTTCATAGCGAGGTTCATGGAGGTGAGCTGAGCTGGAAATGAGTTTATATCAATGGCATATATCTGATTCAGGACCTTCTCGTGCACTCTTCTCGATGGTATCGTCCTCTTTCCGGTCTTGAACTCGACAAGTCTCCAGTACGCCTCCACTTCAAAGGTCCCACTACCGCATCCAGGACCTAGGACAACATCATCCCCGCTTCTGATACACCATGTTGTGATGAGCTCTGCTATCGGCCTAGGGGTGTAGAATTGACCAAGTCTGTGTCTCTCCTCCTCTGGTATCAAGTTCTCATAAACGTGGCCTATCACATCCCCGAACTCCTGCAGATTAATGCCGGACAACATTCTTATCAGCTCATCTATCTGAAAGAGAGCTCTTTCATCATCCGATATGACAATGTGATCGTAAAGCCCTGTGCAGAATATCTGCTCAAAATCCCTAGAGGTCTTCATTGCATCATCGAAAAATTCGTTCAGGCGCTGAAGATAATCCTTTGAGCTCTTCACATTGCTTGCAAATGGCCTTAGTTCTGGCAATTTATAGTAGTACTCTAGAACTTTATAAAATATAATTTTATTCATTAAAACATAGATCATCATCCTTGAGAGGTTCTCCACTCTCTCCAAATTCCGTCCGACCATATCAGCAAGTCCGTTAGAATATCCTATTTCTCTAGCATATCCATCTAGCAACCCATAGAAATCTTGATCCCTACTAAGCCTGATGAAAAGTGGCCTGCGCACAAAATATCTGTCCATGAAGTCAACAAAGTACCTCAGCTGATCTATCAGCCAGAATCCTATCTCCTTCCTTACCTTCAGCACTTCTACCTCTTTCAGCCAGAGCTTGACCGAGGTATCAAGCAGCTTGAATGCAAGCTCCTCCCTCAGGGGTCCCTCCTCATCAAAGACATAGTGCTTGCTAACAAGCCTCATAAAAGCCTGAGGGCTCATAGCAGATGAATAATCGCTCCTAGAGACAGCATCTCTATCAAGAAAGCTCCATGGATCATCAACAGGTCCAAATAACACTATTATA
>NZ_RCOS01000001.1 GCF_003947435.1 Candidatus Methanodesulfokora washburnensis | reverse complement strand
ATTATCTTAATGAAACTTTATTAACACATAAAATCTTAAGTTCCTATGTTCGAGAAGGAAGAAGGGATTGATAGTATCGTTGGACTTGGCCTCAAGTCGAACTATCAGTGGAAGGGAGAGGATCTTGTGGAAGCTTTGAGGAAGATATATTCTGATCATGGATGCAAGCATGTTGAAGGCGCTGTATAAGCGGAGATAATGGGAAAAAGGAGCTTCCTAAGGGATCAAAAGGGAATTATCAGTTCATATACTACATTTGTTGTGCATGGGATCAGCTTCTACGAATTTGCGGGTCTGATTAATCTGAGTTTATCAAGGGCTTTGCAGCTCAGAGCTTCTCCAGCTCATCTCCATATACTCTCTCGCTGTCGCCACGAGATCCCTGTCCCTAACCTCAAGCGCATATGGTCCTGTGCCCACGCCGAAGATCATCAGAAGGGAGCTGTTATCAAATATCATCATTGATAGAGGAAGAAGAACACTTATTTCTTTGAAATCAGCATCAGGTACTCTTCTTTTTAGAATCTCCATGTTCTTTCTTGTAGTAAGGATCCTCATCCTTGCTCTAGCAGGGGCTATTGAGCTGAGAAGATCCTCATCCTCATGACTTAAAAGAATCAGCACTTCCTTCTTCGCCTCCTTTATCAGCGATTTTATTGCCCTTAAGGCCTCATTTCTCGAGTAACTGAATGATATCCTTGATGTTGTCGCAATTCTCATCCTCATCTCCTCTATATCCGATGAAACTGTCCTTTCAATCTCCTCAGCCAGCCTTCTTGCTCTCTCAACTATGAGCTCAGCGACCTCCTCAACAGGCCTAGCTCTGTATATGACAGGCCTCCCCCTTATCCTGGAGACCCATCCATCTCTCTCCAGCTTTGAAAGATTAACATAAACTTTTGAATATGGTATTCCCGTCTCCTCGCATATCTTCCTTGCAGGCATGTCACCTTTTATGAGCAAAGACAGGTATATGACTGCTTCATGTCCTGAAAGTCCAGCTCTTCTCAGGACCTCGAACGATCTCATCTCCCTCAGCATGTAATCACCCTATTCACCTTGTAAGGTAAAAAAGGTATAAATATAGCTTGCTATGCTATTTATTGATGATAGCCATAGAGGCCAAGGGGCTGACCAAGAAATTCGGAAACTTCACTGCAGTCGACAATCTCAACCTAACTGTGGAGGCTGGAGTTGCCTTCGGTCTTTTGGGCCCGAATGGAGCTGGAAAGACCACGACAATAAGGATGATAACAGGCCTGATAAAGCCAACTGCAGGCTATGTAAGGGTTTATGGACACGATGTTATGACTGAAAGGGAGAAAGTGATAAAGAACATAGGCTATATGCCCCAGAAATTTGGCCTCTATGAGGATCTCACAGTTGAGGAGAATTTGATGCTTTTTGGAAGGTTATATGGGCTCAATAAAGGCGAAGTTCAGCAGAGATCGAATGAGCTCATGGAATTTCTGGATCTCAAAATATTCAGGAGCAGGCTTGCAGGAAAGCTGAGCGGAGGGACAAAGCAGAGGCTCTCCCTTGCTGTTGCTTTAATACATGACCCCCTTCTCCTGATACTGGATGAACCGACAGCCGGGGTTGATCCCCCGATAAGGAGGCAGTTCTGGGAGATATTCAGGGATCTGAACAGGAGGGGAAAGACGATATTGATCACAACTCACTACATGGATGAGGCTGAGAACTGCGACAAACTTGCTTTGATGAGCGCAGGAAGGATAATTGCAGAGGGTTCTCCCTCTGATGTGAAGAGAAGGGCATTTGGAGGGGATATAGTTGAGATAGTCCTCTCAAGGCCTGCGAATCTGGATATACAGGGTGTTAAAATCATAGATGCAGATGGAGGGAGGATGAAGCTTTTAGTGGACGATTACTCAACCAGAGTATCCCAGATAATAGCTAAGTTGGGCCCAGATTTGAGGGACATAAGGCCAGTTCATGTTAGCTTGGAGGAGGCATTCATAAAGCTCATGGGGGGATCTTAATGAGGTTCACAGCCGTTGTGGAGAAGGAGCTGAGACAGCTTGTGAGGGATCCGAAGACTGTGGTGATGGTCCTCCTCATGCCTGTAATTTTAACAATATTATTTGGATATGGGTACGGTGGGAAAACATCGTTTCCGATAGCAATAGTGAACATGGATCAGAAATCGGGAGGCTATGCTTTATCCGATCAGCTCAGGAACATGTTTGATATAAGGGCATATGCTAGGACGAGGGAGGAGGCTATAGAACTTGTGAGAGAGGGTAAGATATATGCAGCTGTTGTGATACCTAAGGGCTTCACCGATGACATGATGGCCGGAAGAACTGCATCTCTGGAGATAATATACGATGCCAGCGAGCCCGTTGTTGCTCAAAGCATAATGCAGATGGTCGGTGTGATAGTGCTTCAGTTCGAGCTCTGGGCATCCGAGAAATTCGGGACTTTCTCAATAAGCCCCCTTTTTTACTCAGTATATGGACCGAGCACTCGGAGGGTGGAGAACTTCATGCCCATCCTGATGGGAACCCTTCTCCAGCTCGTCCCTACGAGCTTGATCTCTGTCTCCGTTTGCAGGGAGAGGGAGAGAGGAACATTTGAGCAGTTTGCCATGACCCCTGCATCAAGGTTCGACATAATTCTGGGGAAGCTGGCAGCTTACTTCATAGCAACGATATCCGATGTTTTTCTCACTATATCAATAGCAATGCTCCTCTTCGGAGTTCAGTTCAGGGGAGGAATGCTTGATATAATGCTTCTTTCAAGCTTTTTCCTCATATGCTCATTGAGCATGGGGCTTCTTATATCGGTTCTCTCTAGGAACCAGCTTCAGGCATATCAGGCAAGCATATTCGCATTCATACCATCCATGCTCTTCTCTGGCATGTTCACGCCTGTGAACCTGCTCTCAGATGTGGCCAAGGCAGTGGGTTATTCCCTGCCCTTATACTACTATCTGGATGCATTCAAGGCAATAGCCTTCAAGGGAATGAGCCTCCAGCTTCTCACCTATGATCTAGAGGTTATCCTTATTTTCACAGTTGTTTTCTCAGTTCTCTCGATAAACTTGCTGAGGATGAGGGTGGAATAATGAGAAAGCTATTTTTCCTTCTGGTTTTCCTCCTCATAATTCCTGTTGCTCAAATTGAATCCCAGCAGATACCAGTTCAGATACAGCTGCCTAGGATAAATCCAAACCAGACAGACAGACCTGTGATAAGCCTTGAGCTTCTGGATAAGAGAATTGAGGTGGAGAAGGAGAGGAACATAACAATTGTTGTGAAGAACATAGGAAACAAAACGGCAAAGGAGGTCATAGTTGACCTCTATCCAAGCATTTTCCTCTCGCTCTCAGAGACCAGATTTGTGCTTAGAAATATAACTCCAAACTCATCAAAAAGCTTTGTCACAAAGGCGAAGATATCGAAATATGCATCCACACCTGTTGAGATATGGGCTAGGCTGACCTACTGGGATGGTGAAGGGAATGTATACACGGATTATGTCCAGCTCTCAATAGAGCCTGCTATCCCGGGACTTCCTGACATAAGGATAATCCCCTCAGGATCCTCCCTATCGCCCGATAGAGTTCAGAAGGTGAGCTTCCGCGTGATGAACTTGGGAGGCAGAGCCCATAACATAACAATATACCTTCAGATCCCCGGAAACATGGGTGCGATAATAGGTCAGGGGATGCTCAAGATAGATGAGCTGGAAAGAGGGGAGAGCAGGGAGCTGTCTGTGGATGTCTTCGTCTCTCCGAATGCATATGGAGCATTTGTCATGAATGCTGCCATATCTTGGCAGGATTACAGAAACTTCACCTTCTATGGAGCTCAGAGCTTCGGCTACAAAGTCATGGGGGAACCGGTAATAGGAGTTATAACATACAGCACTTATCCGGATAAAGTCCTCCCTGGAGACAAAAGAGTGAGGCTTGTCCTTGTCATAACAAATGTGGGCAACTACATAGCAAGAGATCTGTGGGTCAATCTATCCCTTCCCAATGGGATGAGGCCATCGTTCGGAGGGTCAGATACCTTCAGAATTCCAGCTCTTCTTCCAAACTCTCAAGTTCAGGCATCATACCAGCTCGATGTGGATGATGAAGTGAAGCCGGGAAACTACAGGATAGATGTGGTGACAAGCGGGGCTGGGAACACGAGCATATATCTAACGGTATTTGGAAAGGCTGATCCATGCGTGCTGAATGTTAGCTCAATCCCGAGGGCAAGTCCCGGAAGCAGAGGGGTTAAGCTGAATGTCTTAATAAAGAACAATGGATCTGCTGATGCAGAGGATGCGAGATTGGAGGTCATATCTCCATATCTGACAGGGACTACAAGCGTTGCTGTGGGAAACATCCCCCAGAACGGGAGCAAAAGCGTTATTATGGAAGTTGATGTGTCGGAATATGCACCCTCCGGCTATATCCCGCTTGAGTTCCACATAACATGGTCCCAGGACTCTAGGACAATAAGCAAGGTTGTGACAGCTCAGCTGAGCTTGGAGGAGAGAAGGAGCAACAGCTACCTCTACTCAATACCCATTGTACTGCTGGTTATTTCATTAATCGTTATTCTAAGGAAAAGAATTAGACCTTGAACGTATTTACCTTAAGAATCTTAACCCCCTTTGCTGCAGCTATATCCCTCTGAACCCCTTCTATCGTGGATCTATCCCCCTTCACAACGGAGATTTCTAGGCAGTTCCTCTCATCTATGTGGATGTGCATTGTCGATATTATCTTCCCTGTATGCCTGTGCTCTGCCTCTATCAGCCTGTTTGCCGTATCAGCTACTTCATGGTCGTAGACGAATGATATAACAGCGTAAAATTCCCCTTCATAGCTCTCCCACTGATCCTCAGCTGTAAGAACCCTTATTGCCTCCCCTATAGCTTGAGATCTGCTCTTATACCCCTTTCTTTTTGCCAAAATATCTATAGCTTCCATAAGATCCTCAGGAAGGGATATACCAGCTCTAACAACCCCTCGACGTGGCATACAAAATTATTCCCAGATCTTACTCTTTAACTTTTCGCTGGTATGAAACTGATCCTCAGAACACCAGCTATGTTTATCTCACTTCCATATTTGAGCTCGACCTCCTCCCCTGGAAGCAGGTCATATCCGTCAACTGAAACTCCATGGGTGCTGTGAAGATCCCTCAGCAAGAACTTATCATCCCTCTTCCTTATCTCAAAGTGCCTTATTGATATCTTGGACAGGCTTTTCCTCGGAAGATATTCGATGAAGTCATTCCTCCCGAAGACCCTTGTCTCCTCAGAGACATCTATTCTGAACCTTCTTGCCTCCAATGTATAAAGTACTGGTTTCTGAGGTATTTTCACAGCTTTTTCCTGTTCCTTCACTTCATGCTCCTTCACTTCATAAACCTCTTCCATCAATTCATGTCTCTCAGCAGTTCCAAGCGTGAGAAGCGAGATGAAGCCCATCAACATGGAGATGTACACATGGGACGATGCGAGAAAACTTGCCCCGGACAGAAACTCCTTTGAGGGCCATGCCATGTAATAGCTTGACGCTAGGAGGGATAGGGAACCAAGCCATACACCCCAGCTTCTCCCCGTCATGTGTCCTATGTACCCTATCAGGGAGAAAAGGCCTAAAATCAGGACTATCGAGGAATCAGGGCCTGTGTTCAGGTATCCTATCAAGCCTGCAGATCCCAATGCTAATGTGAGAAATGATATAAATGTAGCAATTAATACTAACACCTCATTTATGCTCATCTCAGACCCTCCCTTACTGAGAAATATCTTTATTAAAATTTGAGCAGGATCCTCCCGAAGTTCTCCCTCCTCCTCATCATCTCATGTGCCCTCTGAAACTCCTCAACTGGGAGGACTGAGTGTATCACAGGTTTTATCTTCCCCTCTGATGTGAGCTTAAGGGCTTTCTCAAGATCGGCTCTTGTAGCACCTATGCTTCCGAATATTCTCACTTCCCTGAGTATTATGGATCCTAGATTGAGCTCCACAGGCTTCACATTCACATTTCCGACTACAACTATTCTACCTCCCCATCTAACGCTCTTCAGGCTTTGATCAATTGTTGGCTGTCCAACGCCCTCAAGCACAAGATCAACACCCTCTTTTGCTATCTTTCTGACATCAGAGCTGAACTCCTTGGAGCAGACGACATGATCTGCCCCTAGGCTAAAAAGCCTGTCCTTCTTCCACTCCGAGCTAGTTTCCGCTATGACCTCAGCCCCATATGCCTTTGCTATCTGGACTGCATGAACTCCAATTCCGCCAGCCCCTGTGATGAGCACCTTCTCACCTTCCTTGAGTCCAGCGATTTCAAATGCATGTATTATCATTCCAGTGACGCATGCTGCTATGACAGCTCCCTCCATTGGTGTTCCGTTAGGTACTTTCACCAAGCTCCTCTCATCCACCCTAACGTACTCAGCGTAGGATCCATCCACATCCTCCCCATAGGCTATCCTGTTCCTGCATATGTTCTCCTCCCCCTTTCTGCATCGATCACAGGATCCGCAAGGGATATAAGTGAGGGATGCGACAATATCCCCTTTTCTGAACCTCTCGCTTCTGGATTCCCACACCTCTCCAGCTATCTCATGCCCCAGTATCACCGGAACCCTTACCCTTGGAAAGAAGCCCTCAACCGTAAGTATGTCCCTGTAGCAAACTCCAGTAATGCACTGCTTTATCACCACTTCCCCGGGCTTTGGCTCGGGAAGCTCAGCATCCTTGAGAGATGCCCTTCCTATTTCCTCAAGAACAACAGCTTTCATGCTTCCACCAGACCTGCATCCTTCAGGATCCTGAGAATTTCCCTCTCAACTTCCTCTGGCTCCTGTGATAAAGGTTTTCTGACATATGGCTTTACAGGGTAGCCAAGGAACTTCATCGCAGTCTTTATCGACGTGGGGAAGTAGGATGCCACATCATAAAGCTTTACAAGCTTGCATATCCTTCTGTGTACCTCCACTGCTTTGTTCAAGTCTCCCTTTCTGAAGCTCCTGTAGAGGGATACATGCAGCTCAGGCGCTATGTTGGCACAGGCAACTATGCCGCCATCCCCTCCAATTGCCAGTGTGTTGAAGAGATGGTCATCCAACCCAGTTAGGATGGAGAAATCCCTTCTCACAGATTTTACCTCCATTAAATTTCTCATGTAAGAGATGCTGTCATATGTGACCTTTATACCAGCTATATTGCTGTGCTCCTCCGCTAGCTTCATGACAGCGCTTACGGAGATCATGTTTCCCGTGAGAGCAGGTATGTTATACAGTATTATCGGAAGATCTACTTTATCAGCTATTGTGGAGAAATGCAATATTAGATGCTCCTCCCTCAACTTGAAGAAGAAGGGAGGTGTGACGACAACTCCATTTGCCCCAATCTCCTTCATCCTTCTTCCAAGTCTTATCGATGTATCTGTTGAGTTTGAGCTTATTCCCGGCAGTATCATGGCCCTTTTAGAGGAATCTATCACCTTCTCTGCCAGAGATACTCCCTCCTCCTCGCTCAGATGGACAAACTCCCCTGTTGTCGAGTATGGGAATATCCCATCCACTTCTCCCCTTTCAAGCCTCTCCACAAGCCACTCAGTTGCCTCAAAATCGATGGAAAGATCCTCCTTAAACGGAGTTATCATGGGAACTATAATTCCCTGCATAAGGAAAGGAGTGAAAATAAGGATAAAAATATTTCACTTAATGAGGAAGTCTGCTTGAAGGTTAGGTTTTTATTTGGAGCTTAGCAAATAATCTGATGCCAAGGACAGCAGTGATATTGGCAGCTGGAATGGCTTCTAGGCTTGAGCCTTACTCTTCTGATTCTCCTAAATGTCTTTTCGAGCTCGATCCGGGAGTTACCATATTAAGCTTCATAATAAGCCAGCTCAGGGAGGTAGGTGTTGAGAGGATAATAGTTGTGACAAGGCCTGAGTTCGCAAGCATAATTGAGAGTTATGGAGTGGAGGTTAGGGTGAACAGCGAGAGAGGATCGGGAAACCTCTATTCCTTTCTTGTAGGGGCAGAAGGAATAGAGGAGGACTTCATACTCCTCATGTCGGACCATATATTCGAGCTTGAAGTTTTGAGAAGATTGATAAAGGGCAGAAGTGAGAGGAGCTTCACCCTCTGCTTGGACAGAAATCCTGGATGGGAAAAGGTGAGGGAGGGCCTAAAAGTAGTTGTTGAGGATGGAAAGATTGTGGATGCCGGAAAGGAATCATCTCCACGTTGTGGGATCGACACTGGACTGTTCTACTGCTCAAGAGGATCGGTGAAAATGGCCAGAGAGGTGATAAATGAGAGGGGAGTTCAGGCCTCTATATCAGATGTGCTAAAGCTTGCAATAGAAAGAGGAGATGTGAGCTATGTGGATGTCACAGGCCTCCTCTGGGCAGATATAGATACTCCGGAGGACTTGGAGGAAGCCAGGGCTCTCTATCCAAAGATCCTTAGAAAAAGCCTGAGGAAACCAGAGGATGGTCCTGTCTCAGTTTTGATAAACAGGCCTATATCCACGAGGATATCCACTTTTATCTACAGAAGAGGTTTTTATATAAGCCCCAATGCGGTGTCATTTATCTCATTCCTTACGTGCATTCTGGGCTCCTTTCTTTTCCTCCTCGGTTTTAACCTGCTATCAGGCCTTGTTATACAGCTCTCATCAATACTTGATGGCATCGATGGGGAATTGGCGAGGCTCTTTGGGACAAAAACCAAGTTTGGAGCTCTTCTGGACTCCATACTTGATAGATATGCAGATCTAGCTGTAGTCATCTCAGCAGCTTTAGCTCTCAAAATGGACTCATTTACACTTCTTATAGCCCTCATCTCAGCAGCAAATGTCTTCACAGTGAGTTATGTCTCCAAGCTATCCGGGACAGAGATCAGAAAGTACAGCTTTTCCACAAGGGATGTGAGGCTCCTTGTGGCCGCAGTTGCCATGGCTGCTGGAGTTCCCTGGGCATTTCTTTACTACATGGCCCTCTTTCCAACTGGTTTTGCAGCAGCTGTCCTGTTGATTTCCAAGAGAGAAACTTTAGCACCTGCCAAAAGAGAGAGGAGAAAGCCTTTACCGGAAGTCGAGGTGAAAAAGCCATCTGAGGCAGCGAAAAACATCACTACAATTCTTCTCAGCTCCTTCAAGCTTATCATATTAATTCTGGCAGTAAGAGGAATTTCATGGCTTATGAGAGGCATGGCCATCATGGAGCTGGATGGATACACACTAAAGGTTCCAGATGTCCTGAGCTTAGTAGAAATAATAGTAATAGTATATTTTGGATATAGAATACTTATGGCATCAAAGTTCTTCGTAGATAGGGCATCTGAGAGGCTTGTTGAGAAGCTTGGAGCTACACATACAGCTGTCAGGAGAATTCTCTTGGATCTGATGTACACTTTCTTCCTTGCAGTCATGCTTATCGAGATTCCACGCGGAATATCCCATGTTCCAATAATAGGAGGAGCTCTTGAAAAGGCTTTTGCCTTCGCCATTCTGATGATGATGGCCCTCATCCTGTACGACCTGATGAAAACCCTCTACAGGAGCTTAAAGGGGATTATAGAGGGGTTTGCTGAGAAAGTGTAGATTCTTTTATATTTTTAGCTTTATTGCTTTTATGTAAATAAAAGTTAAAAATAGTCCTCATCAGTACTCATGATGATAGAAGTTCTGGGTAGGCTGAGGAAGAGGCTAAAACGCTACATCTCGATATCCGGAGCAGATGAGATAATACGCAGATATGCTGTCATAAACTCCTTCGATGGTCTTATTGCAGCGTTTGGCATAGTGAATGGTTTAAGCCTCTCTGGAAACCTTAGATCGGAGCTTGCAGTCATCTCCTGCATGAGCTCAGGAATATCAATGGCACTATCAGGATTTCTAGGGGTCTATATGTCAGAAAAAGCCGAGAGGGAGGCTGATATAAAAGAGTTGGAGAGACATCTTGTCTCAAGTCTTAGGGGGACGGAAATAGACAGGGCTATGAGGGTATCTGTCCTCCTTGCAGCCCTCATAGACTCATTATCCCCTCTTCTATCCGCTTTTACAGTGACAATTCCCTTTATTTTATCTATGTATGGAGTTCTCACAGTGGAACAGGCGTACTATGGATTTATGGTCTCTTCCGTTGCACTTCTTGCATCCCTTGGCTACGCGATGGGAAGAAGATCTGGAAGAGGCCTGAGATACTCTGCCCTAATGGTCCTCATCGGAATTATAGTGGCTGTGCTGAAAATCTTCGTTGGCTGATTAATTGAAGGCTTGCAATTTTTCGATTTTCCTAACAGGAGCTTCAGAATGTTCTTCTCAGCGGTGTGCTATCAAAATCTCTGTCATTCGATATGATCTCCTCAGCTCCCTTCCTAAGGGCAACTGCTAGGTGCAGTGCATCTTCATAATCCAATCCATGTTCCTTCATCAATTCCGCTGCTTTTTCTATATAATCTAGGCTAAGAGGAACTATTTCCAGCCCAGCGAGGTTCTTTATTCCGCTTATAATTCCATTGATGAGATCCAGATCTCTCAAGCTTCTCCCAGTTAACCCGGCGATGATCACCAATACTTCATAAATCGTCAAGCTTGATGTCATATATCTGCCTCTAGCAGAGTTCTCTATCCTCTTTATCCATTCATGGGCTTTCTTCCCGAATTCAGGGTGATTTCCAAGCCAGTAGACAAAGACATTGACGTCTACATATCTTTTTTGGCCCACCACTCCTTCATCACCCTGATTAAAAACTCATCTAGGTCATCAGGCCATCTTTCCACCTTGAAGGCCCCGAAGTATTTGTCGGCAACAGACTCAACTGGCTCTATTATTATCCCTCTTTCCTCTGCTCTAAGCTTCACAAGACCCCCTTCTTCTATCCCAGCTTTCTCTCTCAGCTTCTTTGGTATGAGCAGTCTCCCCTTTTTATCAATTCGTACCACTTCTGTTGTCATCCCACTTTTATATCAATGCCTACTATTTAAAATTTCCCACTCAATGCATGTGCGGGAACTAGAGCCGATCTTCCTATTTTAAGCATTCCCTAGCTCTATAGATCCTCCCAGCCACTCAGGTCCCTTCACTAAAACATCATCATGCCCTATTTTGACCACAACAGCATTTCTCACATTAGCTGATCTAATAGCGAGGGATACACCTTCTATTGTCTCAAAAATCCCAAGAAGCTTTCCCTTTGCTATCACTGCATACTTTCCCCTGTTTTTCCTGAGCTCCTCCTCCATCGATTCATAAACTAGGTTGTTTAAGTCCTGCTCGCTAACAATAACCTTATCCTTGAACTCCCCCACAACTCTCTTATCTATACTTTATCACCAAAGTCAATTTGTTCACCTAGATTAATAAAAATTCCTCTTTCAGATTTAGCTGGGATGAAGGTTCCCTGCAGGCAGTAAGATAGCAAAAATAATTATAGGAGTGTGGGTATCCGGGGGAGCATGAGGTTCGAAGGAAAAGTAGCCCTAGTTACTGGAGCCTCTAGGGGAATAGGCAAAGCTATAGCTCTAGCTTTAGCTAAAGAAGGAGCAGATATAATCGTAAATTACTCTAGAGATGATGATAAGGCCAGAGAGGTGGTTGATCTTGCAATACCCTTTGGAATTAAGGCAATAATGGTGAAGGCAGATGTCTCAAATCCATCGCAGGTTGAGGAGATGGAGAGAATAGTTAGGAAGGAGTTCGGCAGGATTGATGTGATAATCAATTCTGCTGGAATCACATTCAGGCATCCCTTGGAGGAGGTCCCCTATGAGGAGTGGAGGAGAATCATAGAGGTGAACTTAAACGGTGCCTTTTATGTGATGAGAGCTTTCTTCAAGCTAATGGTTGATTCGGGCGGAGGAAGCATAGTGAACATAGCTTCTGTAGCTGGCCATATACCGATGGTTGGCTCGGGAGCATACAGCCCATCCAAGGCAGGTTTAATAATGCTGACAAAGCTAGCTGCCCTTGAATGGGCGAAATATGGGATAAGAGTTAACGCAGTATGTCCTGGATCCGTTGAAACAGACATGTTAAGAGAGGAGTTCACCGAGGAGCAAATCAAGATAAAGAAGAAGCTGATTCCCCTAGGCAGGCTGGGGAGGACTGAGGACATTGCGAAGCTTGTGCTTTTCTTGGCATCCGAGGAATCCAGTTACATAACGGGCGAGTCCTTCATAATAGATGGAGGCATGACCATAAGCTATTATCTCGTGGAGTCCCGCTTGATGAGGGAGCATGGGATCTAGAGGTTGGTGGTCTGAGCTGGTATATTAGAAAGATAAAAACTAATAAATATATTCAAGTTAAATAACAATTTGTTATAAGCTTCCTTGAAATAAATTAGATTTTTCCACCGGAAAAATTCAATTCTGATCTACAATATTGTGTATTATATGATAATTCACTTTAACAGAGCAAAGAATTATATCTATTGCCTCTGGGAGCCTCAGGATGTCCAGAAAAGTATTGTTCTGCGTTGGGATTCTCCTCATAATATCTCCGATCCTTCATGTGGAAGGGGAGCTAACGTATAAGGTGAAATTGATAGATGGAAGCACCGTCTATGTGTCGAATGAAACTGGTTTTCTTCAGGTAACAGGGATAAGCCCAGCTGAGAGGCACATCATATGGAGGGATAGCAAAGGGCTCTATGTTGTTCCAAAGGGAATAAACCTCAGCAGATTTGACATCCAGCTCTTCAATGTGGAATACCTTCTGAAGGAAGGTTATTACAACATGCCCTTCATTCCAGTGATAGTTGTGTTCAGCTCATTGAATCAATCAGCTCTGGAAAGTTCCCTTGAGGGCGAGAATCTGGGGAAAATAACTGCGAAATACACAATAATACCTGCTGTGGCAGCTGTGATATACACAAACTCAACTGAAAGGGCGTTTCAAAAGCTATCAAATGTAAATGGGAGGATCTGGCTTGACAGGAAGGTTCATGCTTATCTGAACGTTAGCGTCCCGCTTATAGGAGCTCCATCTATCTGGAACCTTGGATATAATGGATCCGGGATAAAAATAGCCATTCTGGACACAGGAATAGATACAAGCCATCCTGATTTTCACTTCCCGAATGGAACGAGCAAGGTGAAGGTCAATGTTAACTTCGGCAGCGATGGAACAACAGATGACCTAAATGGGCATGGAACTCATGTGGCAAGCATAGCAGCTGGGACAGGAGCAGCTTCAAACGGGAAGTTCACAGGAGTTGCCCCGGGAGCAATACTATGGAATGTGAAAGTTCTTAATAAAGCGGGAGAGGGACTTACATCCTGGGTTATATCTGGAATACAGTATGCAGCTCTAGGCCCGGACAACAGAAGTAAAACAGGGGACGAGGCGGATATCCTCAGCCTCAGCCTTGGATCATTTGACAACACAGATGGAGACGATCCCCTCTCCTTGGCTGTTGATAATGCTGTTATGGCAGGAGCTGTTGTTGTAGTGTCAGCTGGGAATGAGGGAACTGGATATCACACAGTTGGTACTCCGGGATGCTCAAAAATGGCTATAACAGTTGGTGCCTCAGACAAATCTGACATTTTGGCTGGATTCAGCAGCTGGGGTCCTTCTGCAGATCTGAGGATAAAGCCCGATGTCCTTGCCCCTGGGGTATCGATAATAGCAGCTAGGGCATCGAAGGGAAGCATTCAGCCAATTCCGGAGAACAGCTATTATGCACAGCTCAGCGGAACCAGCATGGCAGCTCCTCATGTGTCAGGCGTTGTAGCCCTGATTAAGCAAGCACATCCAAACTGGGATCCCCTTACGATAAAGAATGCTCTGATAAGCACCGGCAGAGATCTTAAGTACAATGTTTACCAGCAGGGAGGGGGAAGAGTAAATGCGGCTGCATCCGTTCTTACAAAGCTAATTCCTGTCAATGCATCCATAAGCTTGGGCCTTATAAATGGGACAAGAAAGTTCAACCTGACCTTCCTCAACACGGGAGATAAGGACATAAGCATAAGCTTAAGGCCCTCCCTTTTTGACATACTGGGAAGGAACTTCACGAACTCTGTCAGCTTAAATTCCACCATATTAAGGGTGCCTGCTGGCAAAAACAGTTCTATATCAGTTTTTATAGATCCCACCGGGCTTCCCGAAAGCTACTACAGCGGAGTTATATGGACAAACTACAGCATTAAGGGCTCCTATTTGCACGCTATATTCAGCTTCTCCCTTGTTCATGAACCTGTTGTGCTTTTCACCGGAAGCTATGTTGAGAACGGAGTGATAAAGTTGAATCTTACAGCCATAGGCCCGGATATATTAAATAGAACAGAGTATGCGGTTGATGACACTTCTTCAGTCAAGGAGGATATGCTCTACCTTGGCCTGAAGGCTGAGGATGTTCAGCTGAGCTTGGATGGCAAGAAATACAGTGACGGAATTCACACGGTATATGTAAGAGCTGTGGACAAAAATGGGAAAGCAGGGCCATGGACAAAGGTGTACTTCAGCACTAGAACCCTCTACGCAAGGTATAACCTCATATCCCTGATTTTCAGCAGAAAGAACTACCATGCATCAGATCTGGCAAAAGCCCTTCCCCTGATAACAATGATCTCCAGATGGGATCCAGCAAAACAGGACTACTTCAGTTATATTCCTGGATTCAGCGGGCCGGAGGACGATTTTCTGATAGAGATAGGAAGCGGTTATTTTGTCTATCTTTCCTCATCAGGAAAGCTTGTGGAGGTGATTGAACCTTGAGAATGCCTGTTTTAATTGTTTTAGTTCTTGCATCCTTGTTTGTTATTTCAGCCCTTATCACGAAAGCTGGAGTTCCAGTTGCAGTTTATGGGTACATATACATGCCGGATGGTAGCCCAGCAGCAGGGGCATCCGTCAGGGTATCGGGCGGAGGGGACTCAAAGTCAACTACAGCAGGGGGGAGCGGGGGATATTCAGTTACTTTGAACGCAGATAAGGTGCCAACATCCGTCAGCGTATCAGCAAGCAAGGGAGATTGCTCTGCATCTGCATCGAGATCCAATGTAGAGGGTGCTGTTAGGATAGATCTTACACTAAGATGCCCAACACCACCTCCAACACCAACTCCATCTCCGGGCTCTCAGCCAAGCTCATCTACCTCAAGGCCATTGAGCAGTGAGGGAGAAAAGGGAAATGCATCCTCACAGCTGAAGGCAGAATCTGCTGATCTGGTAACGTTCCTGAGGATCTCAATCAGGGAGGAAATATACCATGTGAACGACACGATAACAGTTAATGGATCCATAACTCCTCCCTTTAAGACAAAAGTGGAGCTTGTTTTCGTGAAGCCCAGCGGAAAGGAGTTCTCCGTGTTCGTTGAGACTGATGAGAAAGGAGCATTCTCCTACAAGTTTAAGACAAATGAAACAGGAAGATGGAAAGTCTACGCCAGGTTTCCCGGGATTAAGGGATATCTTCCCTCTGTTACTGACATGATGAGCTTTCTTGTGAAGGATTTTGCTTTGATAAACTATAATTGTTCCCTGCAGGGAAGAAAATTAGTAGTGAACGGGAATGTACTGCCTGCTGATCCAAGCCTGAGGGTTCAGCTTCTCATAAGCTTGGACAACGAGAGCTGGGCAGTTCTCAGGGAGGCTTCAGCTGGAAATGGATCCTTCAGCTTCAGCTTCACAACAGGCATATGTGGCACGTTCAAGTTGAAGGTTGCATCAACGGAGACCGGAAATCTGGATAGATCCGAGGGAAGGGAGATTCAAGTGGTAATCCCATGTCCAAAGACAGAGATAATGAGGAACATTACAGCTCCCAAGGAGAACATCACGGCAAGCAACACCACCAATCTGCCAAGCAGAGGTGCCTTGGATCTTCCGGTAACTGCAATCTCATCGTTTATTGTAGGCTTTATAATAGCAGCCTTGGTGATGAGAAGAAGGTATGCATAAACATACTGGAAACTAATAAAAGAAAGCTATAATCTTTTTTAGAAAATAAGCTGAAACGTGGTCTTTCTCCTTTATTGCTTGTTTACTGCGCTCAGGAAAAAGGCATTAGGAATTTTTCGGTCTTATGCATAAAGAGTAAAGTTTATAAAAAATATGGGTCCGAGTTTGCCCGGCCTTTAATGGCCAGGAGGAGATATCATGAGAAGAATGAGAAGAGGTTGTATTGCACTGGCATCAATTCTCATAGTGATATCTCCGGTGATAGCAGCAGCAGAGCCTATATCACTGTTTCCAAGCCCGTTCGTTAAGGCAGGAACTATATTCACTGAGAACGGAACTTCTACAATGGCGATAATAATAGGGGATAGAGCTGCATCTGTTGATATGATAGGGGCTGCAATGCTTGCACTGAAGATAAGCTCGCATCTTTACTACAAGAATGCACCTTATGTGAGCATAGAGGATGCCGAAAAGCATGGAATAGCGCTTTATTACGGGGGATTCAGTGCAAATGAGTACAATATTTCCAAGACCACATTGAGCCTGGTGGGTTCATCCGTGGGACCCAACCTACCCCCACCAGATCACTATCTCTACTGGAATGCGACTAGCAAGACGATAGGGACTGAGACAGTGCCCGGAGCTATATTCAACCTGGGAGGAACGGAGTGTGGCATGGATAATGACTTTGTTTTAGCTCCTCTTGACAATATGGGCCTTTATCCTGCATCCTTCCCGTATCTCCTAGGCATAAATGCAAGCATAGATGACGCAAAAGGTGTTGTTTATGATAACACTACCGGAAGATTCTACATGAACACGGGCTTGATAGAGCTCTCCGAGGGAAAGGAGATAAACATACCCTGGCTCGGCTTCAAGCTGATAATCAAGAAGGTTGATGCGGCAAAAGGATATGCAGCAGCCCTGCTTGTTGCCCCCGATGGGACAACAATTGCTTACTTGAACATAACAAATGTTGGAGTTGTAACTCCTCAGGATTTCGTTTTCAATCCAGATGATCCAGCTAACTGGGGAGATCCAAGAGTTGTTGCCACAGGGGATTACCACATAAAGGACAAGGGGCACAAGGGAGTTCCTGAGTTCAGAATAGACATGACTTCTCACCCTGAGGGCAACTGGATACTCCTGCCAGATTTCAAGGTGATACTGGCCAACTTCACTTCGGCGGATCTTCCTCAGTATGCCCTATCAGAGAGCATATACGGAAAATATGGAGACCCATGGTATCTCAGTATCTGGCATACAGGAATAACTCCCGGCTGGTTCCACGATGTAACATACCCTGTAAAGGGATATGCCCTGACAAACAACTGGACAGTATCCTTAGGTGCTCCATATAATATAACATACTACTGGTCGCCAGCAGTATTTCCGTGGTTTAACGGAAATGTAAAGGCATATGTGTGGGACTTCTGGCAGACTGGGACATCATTCTATGTGTTCAATAGCAATGATACGTGGTACTTCAACATAACAAAACACATAGGCTGCTATGACTTTGTCTTCACATCAATAGGGAACTACACAAAGCCAGGACAGGTCACATGCCCGCTTACACAGTCATGGGCAAATGTAACAGTAAACTGCACGTTCATATGCGGAGACTGGGCTGGAGTTTACAAGATAAAGACAACAGAGGAGACTGTTGAGAAGCTGAAATGTGAATTCATGAAAGGTGAGAACTTCGCCACAATGCAGGCAAAGGCAACAGTATATCCAAGAGGAGCTACAGGAGTGTTTGCAGGCATATTCGACAGGTTTGAGAACGTGACAGGGTTCAAGGGGACAACTCAGATAAAGATAGAGACATCAGGAAATGTCACATATGCAAAGGATATAACACAGCCTGCGGATGTTGACCAGATATTTGCAGGAGAGGCAGTGTTCAGCTTTG